>CACYDB010000054.1 GCA_902773035.1 uncultured Ruminococcus sp.
ACAACGTCGAGCTTGTAGATTTCCTGGAACTCGTTCTGCTCCGTCATAGCCGTACCTGTCATACCCGACAGCTTCTTGTACAGACGGAAGTAATTCTGGAAGGTGATCGTCGCGAGAGTCTTGCTCTCGTTCTGAACCTTAACGCCCTCCTTAGCCTCGATCGCCTGATGCAGACCTTCGTTGTAGCGTCTGCCGTACATAAGACGACCCGTGAACTCGTCAACGATTATAATTTCGCCGTCCTTGACAACGTAGTCAACGTCGCGCTTCATAATGCCGTTAGCGCGGATAGCCTGGTTGACGTGGTGCTGGATCGTGAGGTTGTCGGGATCGGTGAGGTTGTCAATGTTAAAGAACTCCTCAGCCTTCTTAACGCCGCTCTGAGTAAGAGTCGCCGTCTTAGCCTTCTCGTCAACAACGTAGTCGATACCGTTATCGGCGTAGTAGCTCTCCATATCCTCCTTGGAGTTGAGCTCCGCGAAGCGCTGGACCTTCAAGGTCTTTGCGAAGCGGTTAGCCTGAGTGTAAAGCTCGGTGCTCTTGTCGCCCTTACCGCTGATGATAAGCGGAGTACGCGCTTCATCAATGAGGATCGAGTCAACCTCATCGACGATGGCGAAGGCGTGACCGCGCTGAACCTTGCTCTCCTTGTAGACGACCATATTATCTCTCAGGTAGTCACAGCCGAGCTCGTTATTCGTACCGTATGTGATGTCAGCCGCGTAGGCTTCCTTTCTCTCGTCGTTATCAAGATCGTGAACGATCAGACCGACGGTGAGTCCGAGGAAGCGGTAGAGCTTGCCCATCCACTCGGAGTCACGTCTTGCGAGGTAGTCGTTGACCGTAACGATGTGAACGCCCTCGCCCGTAAGACCGTTGAGGTAAGCGGGCAGCGTCGCCACGAGGGTTTTACCTTCACCTGTTTTCATCTCGGCGATACGTCCCTGATGAAGAATGATACCGCCTATGATCTGTACGGGGAAGTGCTTCATTCCGAGCACACGCCACGCGCCCTCACGGCATACCGCGAACGCGTCGGGCAGGATATCGTCTGTAGTCTCGCCGTTTCTGAGTCTTTCCTTGAGCAGAGCAGTCTGGTTTTTGAGCTCAGACTCGCTCATAGCCGCGTATTTTTCCTCGAGAGCAAGCACCTTGTCAGCGATAGGCTGAACGCGCTTGACCTCTCTCTTTGAGTAGTTACCGAATAATGCCTTTAACGGATTCATAAAATTTTCCTTTCTTGCTGTCTTTATAAAATTACCTAAGCTTTATCATAAGTAAAGTATCAGTCTTTTTCTTTCAGGCTTTTAGCCGCCTGTATCATAGCCGCCTTGGCGACCTTACCGGCTGAGGAATAGCCGTACTCTCCCGTGCCGTGACATACGCACGCGAACGCCAGCGGAGTATCCTCGTCGGCGCAGTAGCCGATCATCCAGCCGTCGTTCTTTTCCTCGTCACCCTTGACGGTCTCGCCCGTACCTGTCTTGGCGCAGACCTTGAGACCTCCGAACATATCGTCGCCGTAGTCGTTGACGACAGCGCTTCTCATAAGCTTTTGCAGAGTCTTGGCGGTCGAGGGCTTCACGAGCTCATCGCCCGTGGTTCCCGTACCCGAGAGTCCTAAGTCCTTGAGCAGCGAGCCGCTCTCTCCGCTGATTATATAGGGGTTGACGTACTTGCCGCCCCTCGCGATAGCTCCGCAGAGGATCGCCATCTGCATCGGGTTTACCTTGTCCTTATACTGACCGACTCCCGACCACGCGAGCTGGTTTTTATTAATGTTCTTGACCGAGTAAACGCCCTGCTTAGTCTTGACTCCGCTGACGGTGAACTGAGCCTTAATGCCCATCTTCTTCGCCATAGCGTTCATCCTCTTGGCGCCGATCTCAGTCGCGAGCTCCGCGAAAACGATGTTGCACGAATGACCGAAGGCTTGCTCGAGGTTCACGGTGCCGTGAGTGCCGACGCAGGTGACGTCGCCGCCGCCGATATCCTCTCTGCCCGAGCAGTACCATTCCCGCTCCATAACGTCGGGGATATACTCAAGCGCCGCAGCCGTGGTGACAATCTTGAAGATCGAGCCCGGGGTATAGGTTGACGAGAGCACGTTGTCGAGGTACACGCCCTCGTATTCATCCTCGTTGGATTTTGTGATTTTAGGCGGACTGTTGGGGTCGTAAGCCTTGACGCTCACCGAGCAGATGATCTCGCCCGTGTTGTAGTTGTAGACCACGCAGGCGCCGCTGTCATAATCGCTGAGCGCCTCGTACGCCGCCTTACAGGCTTTGGCGTCAACGGTGAGCTTCATATCCCTTCCGCCGCGGAAGGACTTGGGCATATTAAGTCCCCAGATGAAGCTGTAGCCCGTAAGCTGAGAGCGGAACTGGCTCTGCACCGCCGTCGATATATTAAGTGAGTTGTCGCCCACAACGTGAAGCAGGGCTTTTCTCACGGTTTCGTCATCGTGATAGACGCGTTTTTTCTTGACCGTTTTAGCAAGCGATTCACCGTTTCTATCGGTGATCTCCCCCGCCTGAGCGAGTCCTCCCGCGCCCGAAATGTGACCGTTATACGCTTGATCGACCCAGTCGGAAGCGTTCAGAAGAGTTTCCGCGACTAAAAACGCCATACCGCCCAGAAACGCGATAACGACGATAAATGTCAGCCACGAACGTGTCAAAACTCTCTTCATAACAATCCCCTTTTTTATATTTCTTCGTCGCACTCAGTGTGCCCCTGTCCTGTTGGCGATATCCCCCGAACCAAGACTCACTATCAAGGTCTGCTGCCCTGCGCGACGTTCATCTCTTTTATATTTCTTCATCGCACTCACGCGCGACGTTCATCTATTAATTAATTTTCCATTTTCAACTTTCAATTTTCAATTTTCCTAACGTACGTTCTCTCATCCGCCGCCTTGATAAACGCGACTAATCCCCAGCACGAGATCATACTCGAGCCGCCGAGACTGATAAACGGGAAGGTAACGCCCGTCAGGGGCAGAATATCCGTCGAGCCGAAGATATTCAGCGACATCTGCACAACGAGCATACCCGCCGCGCAGCACGCGGAAATCGAATAGAACGCCGAACGGCTTCTGGTAGCCACCGAACGCGAATAGATAAACAGCATAGCTATGGCGACCGCGACAGTAACCGCGACGATAAAGCCCATCTCCTCGCTGATGATGCCGAACACCAAGTCCGACTCAGACGCGAAAACGTATTTAAGACAGCCGTTGCCGACGCCCACTCCGAAAAGTCCGCCCGAGGCGATATACGTCAGAACTCTCGTCTGCTGATAGCCGAGCGACTCCTGGGTATACTCCCAGACGTGCCGCCAGCCCTGAAAACGCTTGAGCACATAGGGCTTCAAATTGAGCACCATAAATCCCGCGAAGCCCGCTCCCGCGATAGCGAGAATGAGCGTCTTGAAGTCGCCCGAACGCGTGAAGGACACAAGCAAGAATGTTGTAAAGAATATCAGCGCTGAGCCGAAGTCGCCCATAAGCGCCAGAGCTCCTACGCAAACAGCGGAGAAAATGATGAACTCCAAAAGGTTCTGCTTAGTCTGCAAGCGGTCAAGCGTAGACGCGCCCACAAAGATATAAGCGATCTTAACGAACTCCGACGGCTGAACGGAAACGGGGCCAATCGTGATCCAGTTTGCCGCGCCGTGCTGAACACGACCGAAAACCAGATTGACCGCGAGCAGTCCGACCGCGGCGATCATAATAATCAAACGCCACTTAGCGATCCTGTCGGGATTCTCGATAAATTTTATGAGCAGGCAGTAACCGATAATACCGATAACCGCCGCGATAAGCTGAATGTAGCCCTGCCTCATATCCTGACGCGCCAAAAGCATAACGCCGAGTCCCGTCAGCATCATACACAGGCACTCGATCTCAAAGTTGATTCGTTTCAGGATAAGCGTGGAAACTATGAAGAACAGCCACTCAACGCCTACAACAGCCGCGCAGAGATACGCGGGATCGTAGTCCTTCGCGCCGTCACAGAAAACAGCCTCAACGCCCATAAAAATATGGAAAAGGCTGATCATGATCATCAGCTTGTACGGCTTGATAGACGGCTTGTTGACGACCTTGGAGAAAAACCGGTCGCCCTCGAGCTCCTCGTGGAACTCATCGCCGCGCTTAAAGGCGTACTCGGAGTTACCGATCCCGATAACGTCGTCGATCATAACCTGAGTTCTGTCCTCAATTCTCTCGTCGTTGATATACGTGCCCGACTTAGAGCCCGTATCCGTGAGGAACCAGCCCTCTTTTCTTCTGAGGAGCACACAGTGATTACGCGAAACCGCAGGGTCGTCAATGGCGATATCCGAGCTTCTGTTTCTGCCTATGGAATTTTCCCAGAAAACGACGGGGATCTTAACACCCGTATCAAGATTCTGCAACATAACGAGCGGTCTTTCGGGACGTCTGCGGCGACGCATAGAGGCAAAGCACTGATACACGACAAACAGCGTATAAACAGGCATAAGCATACGCAGAATGACAACCGCGGTGTCCATAATCACAGCCATATTCAACTCCCCTTTCATTCTATAGTTTACGTAAATTCCTATTTTCCCATAATACCATAATTATACATAGTACATTGTACCCCATAACACTCAAAATGTCAATAATAACCCACTCCCCGAGGCTTTGAAAAAACATCGGGCAGAAAGGATATTTCCCCTCTGCCCGAATATACATCGTCGCTTTATTTGATTTTAATATTCAAAACCACGGTAACGCTCTTACCCTTGTAGCTGCTGTTGCCCTTTACATTCACCTTGACCGTGACCTTGAAGCTGCCCTTGGGATATTTTCCCTTCTTAAAGGTAATAAAGCCGTTCTTGCCGACAGTAACCTTCTTGCGTATCTTAGCCGACGTTCCCGATTTAACAAGCTTAAACGTCACCGCGCCCTTCGCCTTCTTAACTGTGATCATTTTAAGCTTCTGTTTTTTAGAGCCGAGCTTCTTCTTTTTAACAGTCTTTTTCTTAACGCTTACCTTGACGGGATTAGCCTTCTTCGCCTTTACGGTTGATGAGGGCTTCACGGTCGCGGGAGCCGTGGCAGGAGCCACAGTCGCCTCCTGAACGTCGGGCTGAGTCGGATTGATCTCAGACGGCTCGCTTCCCGCCTGCGTAGGCTGAGTCGGATTTTCTCCCGACTGAGTGGGAACCTCGCCTGATTGAGTAGGAACTTCGCCCGACTGAGTGGGAATCTCGCCTGACTGAGTAGGAACTTCGCCCGACTGAGTGGGCTGAGCCGTAGTCGCTTCCGTAGCCTCTGTCGGAACGGGCTTAATCTCCTGAGTGAACCTCGCGCCGTTATATTCATAATTATAATACGTAAACTCGTCTTTAACCTCCGTAAGCTCAGACGCGTCAACGCTCTCGCTTTCAAAGAGATAAACAGCCTTGCCGTTTGAAGTCACCTTTTTATCCTCTGAATAGCTGTATACATCCTCGCCGTTGACAGCATATAACGTCGAACCGTCGGTATATGCTTCCGCGGATACCGCGTTAACATAGTAACAGCTCATCAGAACATATCCTGCAATGCTTGTTTCGCTCTCGATAAGGTGATATCCGCCCTCCTCAAACTCGGAGCTGTCCATATCTCCCATAGAGCTGACTATAAGATTACGTCCGCTGAGCTCGTCGTGAATACACTTCATCATATCGTAATTTCTCACGGAATAGCTCGGTCTGCCGTATTCGTCCATATGAGTTGTCGTTGAAATCTGCGCGCAGTAAACGTGATCGGGGTCGTCGTCCTTAACGACCTTATATCTGTAGCCTACGCCGCCTGTCCACTCACTGAGCGCCGCGCCCTTGACGGAACGCGCGGACTCGGTTGTAACAGAGCCCTTCTGATAAACTCCCTCAACAGTCTCAGCCTTGTCGAAAGTAACCGCGGAAGCCTCGCCAAAAGTAGTTCCCGAAACTCTGAACGCGCTCACGCTGCCGTTAATGTCAAGCCCCGTGCCGTCGGCAAAATCAAGAGCCGAATCAAAGTAATCTTTGCCCAAAGGCTCAACGCTGATACCGTAATCCGCGCCGCTTACCGTAAGAGTACCGCTGCCCCTGACGTTAAGACTGCCGTCGTAAACCACAACCGACTTCAAGGCGCACGCGCCCTTGATCTCAAGGGTAAAATCGCTTCCCATATAGTAGGTTGTGAGAGTATAATCGTTTAATGAAGCGTTATTAAGAGTAAGGGTATTACTCTCCTCGTTATAGCTGACATTCGCCACAGCGCCGTTGTGAACGCCCGTAACGTCATAAATACTGAACTGCTCGTCGGCGTCAAGATAGATTGCCGCCGCGGCGCCTCTCTTTTCAGAGAGAACAGAGAGCTTCGCGTCACTGCTTGTATACTCGTAACAACTCGTCGTCACTGCCGTAAGGTTTTTGACATCAACATCCTCG
>CACYDB010000055.1 GCA_902773035.1 uncultured Ruminococcus sp.
ACGCTGTCGCTTTTCTTGGTCGCGAACTCAATGAACCACAAGAACATCAGTACGTTGCGGTGGAACAGGTCAAGCTGTCTGTAGCCGCTGCCCGCATTCTGCGCGGAGGTTCTGAAAACGGCTCGCGAGACGTTATTTGTACGCGTTACTCCCGAGCGGCTGACAAGGGCGTTATCCTCCGTTGAGGCGCCGTAGCACGCGTAATAGAACGGCGGTACTCTGAACCAGTTCCCCTCGCTGTGAGGCTGAGCTGACACGGCGACGTCGGTAAGCCTGCCCGAGCTGTCCGCTCCTACGCGGAAGAACATCTCGGGAAATCTGAGGAACTTGCCCTGTGAGAGCGTAACGAGCCCCGTCTTGTTCCACGGAAAGACGTTGTTGAAATCCGACTCAATTGAGCCCGTGGCTGTATTGACCGTATACCCGAGCCCGACGGAATCATCTGTCCTCGTAAGCTCGGGAGCGGAGGCGTACAGTCCCGAAACGCCGTAAATCCTTGCCCTGCCGCCGCTTTCAAACAGGCTCTCGGTTATGCCGAGCAAGTCCTCGCAGGTTGTGTTGGCGGGGATTTCAACGCCTTCGTTTTCAATCAGCTCTCTGAGGTTTTCGTCAAAGCTGATGTATCTGCCTATATTTTGCGCTAAAGAATCCAACTTTATTCTCCTTTCTTAATCATATGTTGCTTCTCAAAGCATAAAAGCACAGAACCTATGTTCGTGCTTTTACAATATAATTATAGAACATATTTTCGATTTTGTCAACAAAAAGAAAAGCAACCGCATAAATTCTGCGATTGCTTTAGTAATTTATTTAAGATTTTTCTCAGCGCATTCGAGAGCCGAGGCGATCACCGCGTCCATATCGTAGTATTTATACTCGCCGAGTCTGCCGCCGAAGATAACGTTTTTCTCCTTATCGGCAAGCTCTCTGTAGCGTGAATAGAGCTTTGAGTTTTTCTCGTCGTTGACGGGATAGTAAGGCTCGTCGCCGGGCTTCCACTCAGAGCTGTATTCGCGGCTTATGACCGTTTTGGGAAGCTCGTTGCCGTCCTCATCCCTGCCGAACTCAAACCACTTGTGCTCAATGATTCTCGTCCACGGAGTTTCGCGGTCGGTGTAGTTGACCGCGGCGTTGCCCTGGAAATTCGGAATGTCGAGCAGCTCGTTCTCGAACCTTACTGAGCGGTATTCGAGATTGCCGAGCCTGTAGCCGAAGTACGCGTCAATGGCGCCCGTATACAGAACCTTATCGGCGAGGGCGTCGAGCTCCGCCTTGTTCTCGAGATAGTCAACGCCGAGTCTGACTTCGATTCCGTCGAGCATATTCTCAACCATCTTAGTGTAGCCGCCTACGGGGATTCCCTGATACAGCGCGTTAAAATAGTTGTTGTCGTAGGTGAGGCGCACGGGGAGACGCTTGATAATAAACGACGGCAAATCCTTGCAGTCTCTGCCCCACTGCTTCTCGGTATAGCCCTTGATAAGCTTTTCATATATATCGCGTCCGACGAGTGAGATCGCCTGCTCCTCGAGGTTCTGAGGCTCGCCCTTGATCTCGGAACGCTGTCTGTCGATTTCAGCCTGAGCCTCTGCGGGAGTTACGACTCCCCACATCTTGTTGAAGGTGTACATATTGAACGGGAGCGAGTACAGCTCGCCCTTGTAGTTCGCGACGGGAGCGTTCGTAAAGCGGTTGAACTCGGCGAATCTGTTGACATATTCCCACACATTTTTCAGGTTTGTGTGGAAGATATGCGCGCCGTATTTGTGGACGTTAATGCCCTCGGTTTTCTCTGTATATACGTTGCCCGCGATATTGGGACGCTTGTCAATGACAAGAACCTTCTTGCCCGCGGCTTTGGCTTCACACGCGAATACGGAACCGAAAAGTCCGGCTCCGACAATCAAATAATCATATTTCATAGTATTTACCTTTATTTATCCGTTTTAGATTTATCTGTCTGCACCTTTGACAGCATTTTGATTTCTGTTTTAAGCCCGTCCTTCTTTTTAAAGAGCGCCTCTCCTATCCTGACAAACACAAGGAACGGTCTCGCCGCCTTATGACGATAGAAAAACGGGTGAGCGATCTCGTAAGCCTCGGGCTTGGGGAAGAGTCGGGATTTAATATACGCGCGCTTACTTTTGGCGGAAATCTCTCCGCTGTCGCTGAAAACGCTCTCCGTCGAGCGATTCTTGATACTCTGCTCCAGAGTACCGTTCGCGCCCGATTCAAGAATGACCGTGAGCACCTTTTCCTCGCTGTCCGTAAGAGACGGGAGCTCGGCTGACTGCGAGGGTGACAGCAGCTTGAACGCAAGCGACCTCATCACCTGCTCCTCCTTCAATATTCCGAGGGCTTCAAGCTCGCGGTCAACGTAGCCGCGGTCGAGCTCAAAGCTGTTCAGGTAAACATAAATATCGGTCAGCGCTCTCAGCCCAACGCCCGAATCGTACAGGTGCTTAACGCTGTGGGCGAGCATATAGATATAGAAATCCTCGTCCGTAAACCGCAGCTCATACGGATCATCGGGCGCGGGGATCATCTTCTCGCGGCAGTTGATATAGTAGTCGTAGTATTTGCGGTGGTACTTAGTGAACAGCTCGTCGTGGATCTCAAAGCAGAGCATAGGCGGCTTCTGGAACACGTCGTGGTTGGAAAGCTCGAGCGCGGTGCCCTCGTATCCGAAGGAGCGCATTACCTCTCCCGCCTGCTTTATCTTATCGCTGTCTATGAGCAAATCGACGTCGGACATCTCTCTCATACCGATCTGAGCGTAGTAATCTCCGAGTACAATTCCCTTTAGCTTTGTATAGTGTATCTCACGCTTGGCGAGAGCCTCGCATACAAGCTGAGTTTCATCCTTATAGGTGAGGTATCTGCCGATTGAGCGGCTTTTTGAGTAGTGACACTGCTTTTTTCCGTCGGCGCCGATAATCTCCTCGATTCCGTCAACCGATAGCAGAGCCGTCGCCGCCATAGCGTTAACGCCGTGAAAGCGGCAAAGAGTCCGCAGCTCGTCGAAATTAACGCCCTCGAGAGCGCTTTTGTCGGGCTTAGTATTATTAAGCGCGCATCTCAGAATATAAAATATCGGGTTGAATCTGTCGATAATACTAATAATACTCTCCACCCTCTTTCATTTCGGCAGCAAGCCGTACTCAGAACTCTATTTTCAGCACCTGATGTCTGTTCTCACGCTCGGACTCAGGCGGAAGCTGCATATAATCTCCGTACTGGAGAGTAAGTATCTCGTCGTAGTCCTTGGGTATCTTGAAGCTCTTGTCCTCAAAGGGAGTCTCCTCAAATCCCGAGAAGCATTTCGACGGTACAAAAGCGTATCCCGCCATATCTCCCCATTGTTTATAGACAAAGCCCGTGTCCTGACCTTCGTACCTTCTCATTATCTCAATACATTTTGCCTTGATTTTATCTCTCTTTATAAAACAGGAAGCAGCGGCGTAGGGCATATATCTGCACATTGACAGAAAGCGGTAAAGCTTTCTCGTATGGTGCTTCCACGGTTTAAGCCCGTCCTTGCAGTAGAACGCCCTGCACCAGAAGAATAAATCCGATTTTACCTTCTTCTGCTCAGCGGGGTCGGAGGGCATTTCGTCGTAGGGCAGAATGTCAACAAATATTCCGTTGTGAATATAGCTGTCCTCGGAGGTCGCTTCCTGATAGACGGTACCGTTCTTTCTTATCTTGGAAAACGGCAGAGGGTAGCTGTCGTCGGTATCCCAGTTGTGCAGGAAATACTTCTCGTCCAGCTCGTCCTTTGCGATTGAGATGAATTTGTCGTAGACTTTTCTGAGCATTCCGATATCCATATCGTCGTCCCACGGGATGAAGCCCTTATGGCGAACGGCTCCGATCAGGGTTCCTGAATCCAGAAAATAATTTATATTGTGTTTGTCACAGATTCGTTTGATCTCATCCGCTATCTCGAGCTGAACAAACTGAACCTTTCTCAGAGTTTCGGAATCCATTTTTTCCTCCAGACTATTTCTTTACCGAATACCAGCAGAATCTCTCTTTTTCCTCGTCAGAATAGCCCTGAACGCCGTCGGGGCAGGAGCATCTTTTGTATCCGTTCTTGTCGTAGAACCTGACGGCGCGCTTATTGACAGGGTCAACGCACCAGTAAACCTCTTCGAGTCCGTATTTCTCAAAGCCAAGTCTGATGATCTCGCTCATACCGAGGCGCGACAAGCCCTTGCCCATAGCGCATTTTCTGATTGAGATTCCGAACTCAGCCCTGCCGCCGCTTATGTGCTTTAAGCTCGCGGTGCCCATATATTCGTCGTTATTGTCGGTTATGGCGAGGTGGATATTTTCGCTCAGGTCCTGAGCCGCCTCAATAAAGCGCTCGCAGTCCTCAAGCGTTTTATCCTTAAAATCCGCCTTTAAATCGCGTACAACGTCCTCGTCGTGCATCCATTCGAGCATAAACGGGGCGTCATTTTTTTGCAGTTTTCTAAGTTTCATATACTCACTCCGTTTTCTTGCCCTTTTTGCCGAGCTTCAGCATTCTGACCGACTCCTTGAACAGCTTCGTTCTGCCGTAAACCGCGAGGTACAGCAAGGTGGTCAGCGTAACGCATACCGCGAGCCTGAGCGCCGCGTTGAAGTAAATGTTTTCCACCGTTACGAGCTCGCAGGCAAAGTACACCGCCGCGCCGATCGCCGCGGTGATTGCGAAGTACTTAACGTGATAGAAGAAGTAGTCTCTGAGCTTCTTTCTGTCAAAGTAGTCGTCAAACAAAATCGTCGCTCCCCAGAGGAAGTTACAGCTGATAAGCGAGATCGCCGTGGCTATGATAATACCGTTTATTCCGAAGAACACTCCGAGAGTGACGTTTAAAACGAGGTTGACTACAGTCTCCGCTATTGAGCGGTATTTCATCTTCCACCACAGACCTCGCGCCGTGGTGTAGTTTGACTTTATATCTCCGATTTTGGTCGTGTAGAAGTACACGGCGAACAGTATTACGGACGAAATCGGGAGCATAAGCTCGTCGCCCATCCATACGCGCATAAACGGCTGGAACATACAAAGCAGCGCGACCGAGCACCATCCCGAAATCAGCATATACAGAAAATCGGTGCGCTTGAGCTCCTTGAAGTTTTCATCACTGCTGCGAGTGGCGACGTGGTTGCCGATTCCTCCCGTAAGCGAGTCGATGGCTATGTATGTCACCATTCTTACGGCGTTGAGAATACCGAAGTAGTTGTTGTAGATTGCGGTCTTTGTAAGTCCGAGAAATACGGAAACGCAGATACTGTCGAGCGAGTTACGCGTAGTAGCGCACGCCTTCTGTATAAACGAGCCCGCGACAAGCTTTTTGATATTGCCGATAATCGTCTTGTCGAGCTTACCCTCACAGCGAGCGTTGGGGTACATCTTCTTTGTGATGTAGCCGATCCAAAGGTTGTTGAGCGCCGTGAAAACGGGCATACAAAGCACGAACAGATAGTAGTTTTTGGTGAGGAAAAGCACGACGATCTGCGAGCCCTGAATACCGACCTGCATAAAGAGGTTGGCAAGCGACTTGATATCGTCACGCTGATACGCAACAAGCAGCGACTGCTTGTAGCCGAACAGAAAATAAGTAAGAGCGGTGTTTAAGAGCTCTATCGAATATACGACGGTGAGGTTAACATCCTTGGGATAGTCGCCGCTGATGAGGTTCGGCAAAAACGGGATAAGCACCGCGCCCATCACCATAATACATAAGCCTATGACGCGGTAAACCTTTTTGTACAGGTTCAGCAGCGCGTTGATGGTTTTCTGATCGTCCTCGGCGATAGGCTTGTACATATGGTAAACCATAGCCACGCCGAAGCCCATCTCGGACAGCGCGAGTACCGACAATATCGACGAGAACAGGCTGTTCAGTCCGAGGTACTGCGAGTCGAGAACGTTTACTATAACCGAACGTACCGCGAAGGGCAGGATCACAAGAATAATGCGGTTACATACGCCGACGATAATATTCCTTTTTGTATTTTTGGTTACTTCCAGCTTCATAAAATTACCTTTCCGACAGGCAGCTTATCTGCCTGTCAGCTTGTGTATAACAAAACGTAAAAGCACGCCCGCGTATCTGCGAGTCAGTCTGATCTTAGATGCAGGTCTCAGCGTTTTGTAGTTCAAAAAGAGGGCGGAACAAATGAGATTTCTATCCTCAGCCTCTTTCCTGAAGGGCTCAAGCTCATCCCTTTTGATTTCCCTGCGGTGCTTGTAGAGGTACCTCCAGCTTTTAGCGTTTCTTACCTGCGACAAGCCCTTTGATTCGGGGTCAAGCTCGAGGCACATATCATACATAAACATATTTCTGATATGATTCACGATCATCTTTTTGCTTGTCCAGATACCGTCGCCCGTTTGCAGATAGATCGCCATTTTCTCGGGCAGGAAATAAATCTTTCCCTGCAAAAGAATGAGGAAGGTAATCAGGTTGTCGTTAAAGTTATTGATCACGTAATCCGCGGGAAGCTTTTCGATAACGCTGCTTCTCACGAGGGTGGTATCGGTGTGGAAATACAGCTTAGCCCAGTAGCTCTTTAAGTCATATTTTCCTTCTTTGAGCTTGTAAACGGGCAGAGCGAGCTTATGTCCGTCGGGGTAGAGCGCCTCGATGTAATGCGAGCAGGCTGCGCAGTCGCTGTTTTCATCCTTCTCGAGTATGTCAACCTGCTTTTGCAGCTTATTTTCGTCGGAAAAATAATCGTCGCCGTCGAGGAAGATAAAGTATTTTCCCTTTACGTGAGTGAGCAGGTCAAGACGGTTTCTCGACGCGCGGAAGCCTGTCACGGTGACGCCGTCATCGCGGCTTCTGTTATAGTAACTGATTCTGTCGGGATACTTGTCGATCCATTTTTTGATCTCGCCGTAAGTACCGTCGGTCGAGCCGTCGTCGCCCGCGATTATCTCAAAGTCAAAATTCGTTTTCTGATTCATAACGGACCGCATTGTGCTGTCCACATATTTTTCCTGATTGTAAAACGTTATTATTACGCTTACGGTTACCATTGTCATTCTCCTTTAGTACGGATATTACTTTAGAGTTATCTTTATCCTTTTGTGCGCAATCAGTCGCCGGGGTGTTTCGGGAGCCGTGAATTTATCGGCGTTCATTCCCAGAATAATAAACATATAGAGGAAGTTGTTGCCTGTCAGCGCCTCGTTCAAGCCTATAAAGAACAGTGAGGCTATGACCATCAGTACGACCGTACCTGAGGCGTTGGGATACTTGCCGAGCTTTGAGCCGCTGTACAGCAGTCCGAATATCAACGCTCCGAGGTACACTATTCCGCCCTGCATAAGAATAAACAGCAGGTAGTTGTGCGGATGAGCGGCTGCCACAAGATTGTACAGCTCCGTGTATTCCTGTCCCGTAAGGAAGCCGTGTCCTATGACAAAATGTCTGGAAATCTCAACCACGCTGATTTCCCAGATCTGCGTTCTTCCCGTCAGAGTAGTATTCTTACCCAAAGACTCAAACAGCATATCAAAGTTCGCCTGAATGTTGAGGAAAAGGAGTCCTATGTTAAGCACGAGGAATACAATACTTATATTCCTGAGATTAAACCACTTAGCTCTCTTTGAAAAAACATACAGGAATACAAACATCAGTATTCCGAAGAAGATAATGGCGAGGATACCCGTTGAGCTGTTTACTTTTATCATTGTCAGTACCGCGCAGAGAAAGAGCGCTATGCTGCTGAGTCCGATTCTGTTTCTTTTCTCGAGTCCGCGGATCAGAGAAATTCCCAGCACAGGCAGGATAAGACGGATCTGCGGATTTTTGTAGCCGAGCAGCCAGTTTGCCGTATACAAGGAGGTTGAGTACATTCCCTTCGGGAAAAGGAAGGTTGTAACGAGATTGAGGTAAATCAGAACCTCCAGAATTATAAAGGAGTCGAGCAGAATGTTAAGCTTGCCGCGGATAATATAGTAGTACGCGAGCA
>CACYDB010000056.1 GCA_902773035.1 uncultured Ruminococcus sp.
ACTGGAAGCTCGACACGATCTTGCAGGAAAAAGACGACTGCCATCTGTATGAAAAGCTCGGCTATCATCAAACAGATAAAACAGAAATCATCAATGATAAAAAGGCAATTGTATTTTACGAAAAGGATTGAAAAATGAAACACCTTGGCACAATTTCACTCGAAACACAACGATTAATACTGCGAAAAACGCTTGGAGCTGATTATGAGCCGATGTTCAGAAACTGGGCGAATGATGAGCTTGTAACGAAATATTTGACTTGGGCGCCTTATGAAAGCGCGGAACAGTTAAAGAATACCTATCACCAATATTTGCTTGATAATCAGGATAAACTTGATTTTTACGATTGGAAAATTGTTCTTAAAAAATCCAATGAATTGATTGGTTCAATAGGTGTCGTTAAGCTCAGAGAAGACATAGAAGAAGCGGAAATCGGTTATTGCTTGGGCGCGTCTTGGTGGCATATGGGTATTATGACCGAAGCGTTTCAGCGTGTCATCCAATTCTTGTTTGAGGAAGTCGGTGTGAATCGGATCACCGCTACTCACGATCCCAGAAATCCACACTCAGGCGATGTAATGAAGAAATGCGGACTCATATACGAGGGGACATCACGTCAAGCAGGCAAAAATATGCAGGGGATTTGCGATGTAAGCCGATACGCAATATTGAAAGAGGACTACTTTATAACGCGCAAAACAAATTAGAATACCAATCATAGTTTGAATGTTTTGAGAAAGCTGTAAAGGATTATTCTCCTGCTTGGCGGAATTTGAATTTGACAAATTGTTTTGTTTCAGTTATAATATCGCAGACAAGGAGGGTTGCGTTTTGAAAAGATATGTTATTACCGAATAAGCATTGGCTATTCGGTATCATTTGAATATTGTTATAGCCATTGCTTTTCCTAAAGTATTTCAATTTTCAGGAGGCAACAATGAGCTATATCAAGGCGGACGAGGTTCTGCCGCAAAACATTATCAAAATCATTCAGCAATATATAGATGGGGAAAATATTTACATCCCAAAGAAAAAAGGCTCCCGCAGTAGCTGGGGAGAAAAAACAGGCGCTAAAACAGAACTGTTTCGCCGTAATTCATTGATCTACCGTGATTACCTGAACGGCGCAACCGTAGCTGTACTTGCCTGCAGATACTATCTTTCGGATAAAACCATTCAGCGTATTATCCGTGAAATGAGAATCAATGAGTCTGTGTAACGCAGGCTCATTCTTTTTTATAATCGTTTATGCGGTGGATTTTTTAAACATTGTATGTTATGATTATGTCAGAAAAACGAAAGGATGATTGAAATGAGAAAATATAAATATATTACCCTTCGCCAACGACCTGAAATCAAAGATAAAGCGGCGCAGTGGTTCCACGAAAAATGGGGAGTGCCTGCCGAGGCGTATCTCGAATGTATGGACAGTTATCTTAACGGGGATACAGAATACGGCTGGTATTTATGCCTTGACGGAGATAAGATCATCGGCGGTTTGGGAGTTATAGAAAATGACTTTCACGAGAGAAAGGATTTATCTCCCAATGTATGCGCTGTCTATACGGAGGATGATTACAGGAAACAGGGGATAGCCGGAAAGCTGTTGGATATGGTTACAGAGGATATGAGGTCTAAGGGGATCACTCCTCTTTATCTCGTAAGCGACCACATTGGCTTTTATGAAAAATACGGCTGGAAATTTCTTTGTATGGTTCAGGGCGGCGATCCCGAACCCACAAGAATGTATGTACACTATTGAGAGGAACAAAGAGAAATCTGTCGCTATTGTTATGAGAATTAAAAATTACCGTCAAGTCGGTTGAGCTCCGGCTTGACGGCTTTTTTATCGCGATAATTTTGGTTTTGTGTTAAAACGCTGATTGGTTTTGCTTATTATTAATTTCGTAAGGGGAGTTTCCAGATAATAAAAGACAATGCTGATCGTTACGCAAACCAGTATAATTAAAAACATAAGTAAGAACTGATTAAGATAACCAAAGCTTTTATCGACGGAATCGCTGAAAAACTCGTAATATACCATCTGGACAAAATAAATATTATATGAAGCCTTGCCTATGATTTCCAGCGGTTTAAACCTGATGCCTTTTCTTGAGATAAGAAACGCCGCGATTGGCAAGACGTACATACAGGCGAGAAACGATGTGCCTGTCCAATACTTTGTAAATATCGGAGTTATGTCGATGAATTGATAAACAATAATATACGCAACGCCTATGCCGAAGCAAGTCAGATATACAGGCTTTTTTTATTTGCTTCTTACCGATTGCCAAATAACAGCCGAAGGCTATAACAAATATGTATCTGAATACTATCAGGCGATAACAGTCCTCTTCAACGTGATAGGCGTTTTTCAGGATCTCATAGGAGAAATTGATTGCGGCGCAGAGAATAAGCCCCTTAAAATCCAATCTCTTGATGATAAAGTATATAAGCGGGAAAAGAAATACAAATTGAAGTAATATCGGATAATAATAACTGCCCGGACCTCTTGTGCCTTGTAAAAAGAAATAGAACAATTTTAGAGGCTCGTCAAGATACCCCTGCTCAATTGAAGCGAGCGTGACCTCAACGATATATATTATCAGAAAAGGAATTGTGTATCTGATGATTTTATTTATTGTATTCTTTAAGTCATAAGCGTCGCTTAACGTGTTTATTTCGTGCTTCTTATATGACAAGGAATGTACATAACCCGATAAGATCATAAATATCGGGACTGCCATATCAACCCAGAACGGAAACAGAAAATACAATCTTTGTTCATCTTTCCAGCTGAAATGCGTAATAATAACAAAAAGAACGCATAAGCCTTTTAAAAAATCCAGGTTATGAAATCTTTCCTTTATTTCAGCCAATCGTTATCGCCCCCCCTGTCTGTCGGAATTATATTAGATAGTCATTTCTTTTTCTTCTTGGGAGAGGGCAACTCGGGGAGCATTGCGTTGAACAGCTCGGCGAGGAACTCCCTGTCGTCTGTATTATCAACAAGCAGCATTTCCTTGGCGCCGTCGTACGGCAGCTCATAGGACGCGTCAGGCATAAGCTCCTTTGCGGATTTTGTAGGCTTTACCAGAAATCTGTCGTCGTATATTCCGCCGACAATCTTACCCTTGTAATATATGATGTATTCGCCCATCATAGCTCTGTAGGAGATTTCTTCCAACCCTGACAGTTGCTCGATGATAAAGTCGAGGTAGCTTTTGCTCGAAGCCATAGTTAAGTCTCTTTCCAGTAATTGAGCTGTGAGAGGTAGCTGTCAAACTCAGCTCTGCGAACGTCGTCGGGCTTATTGTCGGGATTCGGCATATGACCTACAATGAAGTCGAGCAGCGGCTCCTTTGAGGTGTAGGTGAACTTTCCGTCGGTGTAACACCACTTGCAGTATTCGTCGTTAAGAGTGCCGTCGGGCTCACGGCTGATGATGTTCTCATCGTTTAAGGGCATTCCGCAGCACTGGCAGATTTTTGTGTTTTCCATAGATTTTCCTCCTTTGGATTTTTGTATAAATAAAGCTTGACAGAGCCATTATATCACCGCCTTTGTAATTGTTAATTCTAATTTCACATCAAAACGTACGTTTTGATTACAGTTGTGTTGTATTTCTTTACATTATACAAGATATTGTGTTATATTACATAAGTAAAAATGTGTAATTATGTGTAAAAACAGATTTAGGAGGCAAACTTATGGAGAAGTACAAACAGGAATTTATTGAGTTTATGGTGGATTGTCAGGTCTTAAAGTTCGGAGACTTTGTGACCAAAAGCGGTAGAAATACTCCGTTTTTCGTAAACACAGGCTTTTACCGTACAGGCGCTCAGCTTAAGCGTCTCGGAGAGTATTACGCCGAGGCGATCAATAACAAGTTCGGACTTGACTTTGACGTGCTTTTCGGACCCGCCTACAAGGGTATTCCGCTTTCCGTTACGGCGACGATAGCTATCGCCGATAAGTTCGGCAAGGATATCAGATATTGCTCAAATCGCAAGGAAGTCAAGGATCACGGCGATAAGGGCATACTGCTCGGTTCTCCGATCGAGGACGGCGATAAGGTCGTTATCATCGAGGACGTTACCACAGCCGGTACCTCTATCCAGGAAACATTGCCCATTATCAAGGCTCAGGGCGACGTTAACCCGATCGGACTTGTCGTATCCGTTGACAGAATGGAGAGGGGACAGGGAGAAAAATCCGCTCTCGCGGAGATCGAAGAAAACTACGGTCTTAAAACTACAGCCATCGTTACAATGGCTGAGGTTGTTGAGCACCTTTACAACAAAGAATACAAGGGTAAGGTAATAATCGACGATAAGCTTAAGGCGGCTATAGACGCTTATTACGAAAAGTACGGCGTATAAGAGGTGAACGATATGGCATACTCCCACAGTCACGGCGGTCACAGAAATCGTATGCGAAAAAAGTTTATTGAAAAAGGAATAGACGCTTTTAATGACCACGAGGCTCTGGAGCTTTTGCTGTATTACGCCGTTCCTCAGAAGGATACTAATGAGCTCGCTCATAGGCTTATTGATTATTTCGGTTCGATTTCATCGCTCTTTGACTCCACTCCCGCGGCTCTCAGGGATTTTGGACTGACCGAGCATCAGCTTACGCTTATTAAGCTTATTCCAGAGCTTGCAAGACTCTATCTTACCGACAGGAGCAAGGACAGACCTATAGACTCTAATAATCTATGCGCCTATTTTGCGGATAAGTTTATCGGAAGAACCGAGGAGGTTATGTATCTGCTTCTCCTCGACAGTAAGGACAAGGAGCTTTTCTCGGGAGTTATCTCCGAGGGCTCGATCAATTCCACCGACGTTCCAATAAGAAAGATCGTAGAGCTCGCCTTGTCGCGTAACGCCTCGGGAGTGGCTATCGCTCATAATCATTTAAGCGGAGTCGCTCTGCCTTCACGCAGAGATATGACTACAACTGTCAGTATCATCAAGGCGCTCAGATCGGTCAACGTTAATTTTATAGACCACGTAATTGTCGCCGAGGACGACTCAATCTCACTTATGCAGTCGATTTACGGACGCAATTTAATTGTTAGCGAGGATGAATAGTTATGGAATTTAAGATTCATTCTTCATATAAGCCCACGGGAGATCAGCCCGAGGCTATTGAAAAAATCGCTCAGAGCATAAAGGACGGCAACAGGGAACAAACCTTGCTCGGCGTTACGGGCTCGGGTAAAACCTTTACAATGGCGAATATCATTGAGAAGGTTCAGAAGCCGACTCTTATTCTCGCTCACAACAAGACGCTTGCCGCGCAGCTTTGCTCGGAGTTTCAGGCTTTTTTTCCTGAGAACGCCGTTGAATACTTTGTATCATATTACGACTACTATCAGCCTGAGGCTTATGTACCGACTACCGATACGTATATAGAAAAGGACAGCTCGATCAACGACGAGATCGACAAGCTCCGCCACAGCGCTACTCTCGCGTTATCGGAAAGGCGCGACGTAATTATCGTCGCTTCCGTATCCTGTATTTACTCGCTCGGCAACCCGATCGACTACAGAAATATGGTTATTTCATTACGTCCGGGTATGGAGAAAAGCCGCGACAGTATTGTAAGAAAACTCGTCGAGCTCCAATACGAGCGCAACGACGAGAATTTCACACGTAATAAATTCAGAGTCAGGGGAGATACGCTCGAGATTTTTCCCGTTTCATCCTCTGACAGAATAATCAGAGTAGAGTTTTTCGGAGATGAAATCGACAGGATCACCGAAATCAACTCTCTTACGGGCGAGGTTTACGGCACTCTAAGGCACGCCGCTGTCTATCCCGCGTCTCATTATATCGTATCCCGCGACAAAATGCTCGAGGCGGTTGATGAGATCCGCAGGGAAATGGAGGAGAGAATAGCTTTCTTTCAGTCCGAGGGCAAGCTGCTCGAGGCTCAGAGAATAGAACAGCGCACGAATTATGATATTGAGATGCTGCTTGAGACGGGCTTTTGCAGCGGTATTGAAAACTATTCACGCATTATGTCAGGCAGGAAGCCGGGTTCATCTCCGTTTACGCTGTTTGATTATTTCCCTGATGATTTTCTGCTCTTTGTTGACGAGAGCCACGTTACTCTGCCTCAGGTCAGGGGAATGTACGCGGGTGATTACGCAAGAAAAAAGAGTCTCGTCGATTTCGGCTTCAGGCTTCCGTCAGCCTTCGACAATCGTCCCCTTAATTATAATGAGTTTTATGATAGAATAAATCAGGTTTGCTTTGTGTCAGCTACCCCGGGTGACTTTGAAAAGGAAAAGAGCGCCGTTATTGCTGAGCAGATCATCAGACCGACGGGACTTCTCGATCCTGAGATCTCCGTCAGACCCGTTGAGGATCAGCTCGATGACCTTATCTCCGAAATCAATATCCGCGTTCAGAAAAATCAGAGAACGCTTGTCACGACGCTCACGAAGAAAATGGCTGAGGATCTGACCTCGTATTTTCTCGATATGGGAATCAAGGTCAGGTATATGCACCACGACGTCGATACAGTTGAGCGTATGGAGATCATCCGCGACCTTCGTCTCGGAGAGTTCGACGTGCTTGTAGGAATCAACCTGCTCAGAGAAGGTCTTGACATTCCCGAAGTATCGCTCGTAGCTATTCTCGACGCTGACAAAGAGGGCTTTTTACGCTCCGAGCGCAGTCTTATCCAGATTATCGGACGAGCCGCGCGTAACAGCGAGGGTACGGTAATTATGTACGCTGACAGCGTTACGCCCTCAATGAAAACCGCGATAACAGAAACTGCCAGACGTCGTGAAATTCAGCAGAAGTACAACGAGGAGCACAATATCACGCCTAAAACAATCGTCAAGGATGTCAGTGATATTCTTGAAATCTCGACTCACACCGACGATGAATTTAAAAATACAAAACAGCTTACGCGTAAACAGCGCGAGGAGCTTATCAAGAACCTGCAGAAAGAAATGCGCGCGGCGGCAAAGCTGCTTGAGTTTGAGCACGCCGCCTATCTGAGAGATAAAATCAAGAAACTACGAGGTGAAAAGTAGTGGCAAAAAAGAAGAAGGTAAATGAATATAACGACGACAGTATATCCTCGCTGAGCGGCGCCGACCGAGTCAGAAAAAGACCGTCCGTAATTTTCGGCTCCGACGGAATCGAGGGTTGTCAGCACTCTGTCTTTGAAATCCTCTCCAACTCTATCGACGAGGCGAGAGAGGGCTTCGGAAGGCAAATTCAGGTAACGCGTTATTCCGACGGCTCTTATGAAATCGAGGACCACGGACGCGGTATTCCCGTAGGCTACAACAAAAATGAGGACAGAATGAACTGGGAGCTCCTGTTCTGCGAGATGTACGCCGGAGGTAAATACAACAATAATTCGGGTGAAAACTATGAGTTTTCGCTCGGACTCAACGGCCTCGGACTTTGCTCGACTCAGTACGCCTCTGAGTTTATGGACGTCGAAATCAAGCGCGACGGATTTAAATATTCTCTCCATTTTGAACGCGGAGAAAATATCGGCGGACTCAAAAAGGAAGAATACACCCGCCGCGATACAGGTACAAAAATCCACTGGAAGCCCGATTTGGAGGTTTTCACGGATATTGACGTAAGTCCCGAGTATTTCCTTGACATTATGAAGCGTCAGGCTATTGTCAACGCGGGTATTGAATTTATTTTCCGCAATCAGAACGGCAGGAGCTTTGACGTTACAAAATTCAATTATGTTAACGGTATCGAGGATCACGTGAAAGAGGTTGTCGGCGACGACGCTCTCACGTCCGTTCAATACTGGGATACCGAGCGCAAGGTCAGAGATCGTGAGGACAAGCCCGAGTACAAATGCAAAATCTGCGTTGCTCTCGCGTTTTCAAACAAGGTCGCTCAGACCGAGTATTATCACAATTCAAGCTGGCTTGAATACGGCGGCGCTCCCGACAAGGCTGTCCGAAACGCTTTTGTCTATATGCTGGACAACTATATCAAAAACAATAATAAATATAATAAATCTGAGGGTAAAATCAAGTTTGACGATATCAGGGATTGTCTTGTTATCTGTATTTCGTCATTCTCGAGCGTTACCTCATACGAAAACCAGACAAAAAAAGCTATCACAAACAAAGGCATCCAGGAGGCTATGACCGAGTTTCTCCGCCATAGCTTAGAGGTTTATTTCATAGAAAATCCGCTTGAAGCCGAGAAGATAGCCAATCAGGCGCTTATCAATAAGAGAAGCCGTGAGAGCGCCGAGAAAACACGACTTAATATTAAGAAGAACCTTACGGGTAAGATGGATATTACAAACCGTATCGCGAAGTTTGTCGATTGCAGAAGCAAGGACGTAAATGAGCGAGAGGTATTCATCGTTGAGGGTGACTCGGCTCTGGGAGCCTGTAAGCAGGCGAGAGACCCTGACTTTCAGGCGATCATTCCACTGAGAGGTAAGATACTAAACTGTCTGAAGGCTGATTACGAGAAAATTTTCAAGAGCGATATCATAACCGACTTGCTGAAGGTTCTCGGCTGCGGCGTTGAGGTCAAGGCCAAGGCTAACAAGAACCTCTCGACCTTTGATATGGACAACCTGCGCTGGAACAAGGTCATAATCTGTACCGATGCCGACGTAGACGGCTTCCATATCCGCACTCTTGTGCTGACAATGCTCTACCGCCTTACCCCGACGCTTATAAAAGAGGGTAAGGTTTATATCGCCGAATCTCCGCTTTATGAGATTACAACCAAAGACAAGGTTTATTTTGCCTATGATGAGGTTGAAAAGGACAGATACTTAAAGGAAATAGGCAATCAGAAATATACAATTCAGCGAAGCAAGGGACTCGGTGAGAATGAGCCCGAGATGATGAGCCTTACAACTATGAACCCCTCAACACGCAGGCTTATCAGGGTTATGCCTGACTCAGCCGAGCAGACAGCCGCTATTTTTGACACTTTGCTCGGAGATAATCTCCAGGGCAGAAAAGACTTTATCGTAGACCACGGCGCTGATTATATCGACCAGCTCGATGTCAGCTGATTTCGGAAGGTGATTTTTTGGCTAAGAAAAAGAAAACTCCCAAAACTCCGCCGCTCAAAAATGTTAACGGCGTTATAGAGGGTGCGGGTGAGGTTGCCGAGCAGCATATTGTTTCCTCAATTCAGGAAAACTTTATGCCGTACGCTATGAGCCTTATTCTCTCGAGAGCTATTCCCGAGATCGACGGCTTCAAGCCCTCCCACAGAAAGCTCCTCTATATGATGTACAAAATGGGACTTTTAAACGGCGCTAGAACAAAATCCGCTAATATCGTCGGCGCGACAATGAAGCTAAATCCTCACGGTGACGCCGCGATTTATGATACAATGGTGCGCCTTTCACGCGGATATGAAGCGCTTTTGCATCCTTATATCGACTCAAAGGGTAACTTCGGTAAGTTCTACAGCAGAGATATGGCTTGGGCGGCTTCAAGATATACAGAGGCTAAGCTCGATAAGCTCTGCGCGGAGCTTTTCCGCGACATTGACAAGGATACCGTTGACTTTGTCGATAACTACGACAATACTATGAAGGAGCCGACTTTACTGCCGGCGACTTATCCGTCGGTTCTGATCAACTCCAACACGGGTATCGCTGTAGGTATGGCTTCAAATATATGCTCCTTCAATCTGCGCGAGGTCTGTGAGACCACAGCCGCGCTTATCCGTGACCCTGATCACGACGTTATGTCAACAATGCCGGCGCCCGATTTCCCCGGCGGAGCCTCGATCGTCTACGACGAGGAGGTTATGAAAAAGGTATATGAAACGGGTAGGGGAAGTATTAAGCTCCGCGCGGGCTATAAGTATGATAAAAAGGCTAACTGCATTGATATTATGAGTATTCCTTACTCGACTACCTGCGAGGTTATAATCGACAAGGTTATCGACCTCGTTAAAACAGGAAAGATCAAGGATATCTCCGATATCCGTGATGAAACGGGACTTGACGGTCTTAAAATCACAATTGACCTCAAACGCGGCGTCGATCCCGACAAGCTTATGCGAAAGCTTTACAAAATGACGCCCCTCGAGGACAGCTACGCCTGCAACTTCAACGTGCTCATCGGCGGAGTTCCTATGGTTCTCGGAGTTAAAAACCTGCTCGAAGAATGGATCGCTTTCCGTATTGAGTGTGTAAGGCGCAGAACCTTCTATGATCTGAACAAAAAGAAGGACAAGCTTCATCTTTTGAAGGGACTCGAAAAAATCCTGCTCGATATTGACAAGGCTATCAAGATCGTCCGCGAAACTGACGAGGAAGCCGAGGTTGTTCCGAACCTTATGATCGGCTTCGGAATTGACGAAATCCAGGCTGAATACGTCGCTGAGATCAAACTTCGCCACCTTAACCGTGAGTATATTCTCAAAAGGACAAAGGATATAGAGGATTTGGAGGCTGAGATTGAACAGCTTGAAGCTATCCTCAAAAGCAAGGCGAGAGTCAAGACTATCATAGTCAAAGAGCTCAAAGAGGTTGCCGATAAATACGGCAAGGACAGAGAATGCGAGATTATCTATAATGACGATACAGACGACGATGACGATATCGAGGAAATCCCCGATTATCCCGTTCATCTGTTCTTTACAAAGGAAGGCTACTTCAAGAAGATCACTCCGCAGTCACTGAGAATGAGCGGTGATCACAAGCTCAAGGACGGCGATGAAATCACCGAGGCTATTGAGTTTACCAACAACTGTGATCTGCTGTTCTTTACGAATAAGTGCCAGTGCTACAAGGCAAAGGCTTACGAGTTTGCTGATACAAAGACAAGCGTGCTCGGTGACTATATTCCCGCGAAGCTTCAGATGGATGAGGGAGAGCTGGCGGTCAAGATGATAGCCACCAAGGACTACAAGGGCTTCCTGCTCTTCGGCTTTGAAAACGGTAAAATCGCTAAGGTTCCTCTTGAATCCTTCGCTACAAAGACTAACCGCAAAAAGCTTACAAAGGCGTACTGCGATAAGTTCCCGCTGGCTGATATCGCGTTCTCGATGGAGGATAAGGAGTTTGTTATTTCTTCATCATCCGGCAGAATGTTGCTGCTCCATACAGGCGTGCTCAATCTCAAAGCCTCCCGCAGCACTCAGGGCGTAGCCGTGCTCAGACTTAAAAAGGGACACAGACTGTTCAGTATAAGAGAATATGTCGAGGGTACGTTCAGCAAACCCTCACGTTACAGAACGCGCAATCTGCCTGCGCTCGGAGCGTTACCGTCGCCCGAGGATTCAAGCGAGCAGCTGAGTATAATATAAAATTATAAAAAATTAAAAAAACACTTGCAAAACGCTGAACATTGTGGTATTATTATAAGGCTATTGAAATATCACGCGTTTCGCGTAATCGAAAGGAACGATATAAAATGGGAATCTGGGAAATTATTTTAGGCGCGTTGCTTATTCTTATGTCAATCGCGATTATTATCGTTATCATTCTTCAGGAAGGTAACCAGCAGGGCGTTGGTGTAGTAACCGGCGGCGCTGATACTTTCTTCTCAAAGAATAAGGCTCGTTCTATTGACGCCTTCTTGTCCCGTTGGACAAAGGTTTTTGCGGGCATTTTCGTACTCGCGGTAATCGGACTCAACGTTCTCGCTTATTTCTCATAAGCGTTGGTTCTAAATATTCAGATAACAACATAATTATAGACCATAGGTTGTCCCTATGGTCTATATTTTTTGCTCAGGTGTTGTTATGATGCTTTATATTATTTTGTTTTCGGTTACGCTGATAATCTTCGCGATTATTCATAAGCTAAGTAAAAACAGGCGTCCGCTGATCAGAGCGTTTCTGTCAATGCTCTCAGGCTTATGCGCGTTAACCGCGGTCGATATTGCGGGAGTATTTACGGGAGTGTTTATTCCGCTGAGTATGCTGTCAATATGCGCTTCTGTTATTGGAGGAATTCCCGGAGTTTGCGCGCTTCTTGCGCTGAATCTCTTTTTTTAGATCGGTAAGCGTATCCTCAATCATATCCTCATTCTTGGTGAGCGAGGCGATAAGCAGCTTGTAGAGCCTTTCGGGATTTTTGTGGAAGTTCTTTTTGATGAGCTTCGCCTGCTTGCTGTCCGGCGCGTATATATCAAAGGACACAAGATCTACGTCGCCGCCTGAGATGTGGCAGTTAACGTTATAGCCCTTGTCGGATTTTGTGATTGTTACGGCGTTTTCCTTTTCGACGCGCTTTTGCTCCAGAAGCTCCAGAGCGCAGGTGTAGGCTTTTTCCCTGACGGTAAGGGGGAGAGTGTTCTCGAGCTGCTCCGCTACCATTACTCCGTTATCGGTCAGTCTGAAAAGCTTTTTGTCATCTTCAAGCGGTTCAAGATTTTTGTGGAAAATAAGGTCGTCAAAGCAGGAGCTTGTCTCAAAATAATTCGCGAGCCCCTTGTTCTGAATCACCTCAACCACGGTGTTCTTATCCATTGGCTTTTTTATTGAGTGAAAAAGATAACAGATAAGTGTGCGGATCTCGTTTTTTGAACGTACTCCGCCGTAGTTTATACCCTCGTCAAAAGTGTCAAATGTATCAAATGTCATTTCATCACCGTCTTTCGTAATCATATTTTAGCATATTATTACAAAAATGTATAGTATTTTTTGTTGACTTATAAATTTTAAGGTGATATTATTACTTTGGGTGATGTATATGGAAAACTATATCGTTTTTGTGTGGATAATATTCGCAGTATTTATGCTTATCTGTGAGGCGCTTACAACTCAGCTTGTTTCGATCTGGTTTGTAATCGGCGGCGCGTGCGCGGCTTTAAGCTGTATGTTTACAGACAACATTCTGATACAGTCGATTGTTTTTATCGTCGTATCTCTAGTTTGTCTGATCGCTACACGTCCGCTTGTCAAAAAGATGAAGATGAAAAAAGAGCCTACAAATTCCGACAGGCTTATCGGCAGGGTAGGAATTGTAACGCTTGATATCATCAATAAGACAGGCGAGGGTCAGGTCAATGTCGACGGCAAGGTATGGAGCGCTAAAAGCATTGATGAAAGAGAAATCAAAAAAGGCGCAAACGTAAGAGTTACCGCTATTGAAGGCGTAAAGCTCGTTTGCGAGGTTTTATAAGGAGGACATTATGCAGTTTAATTTTCCTGTTCAGTTTATTGTTATTGCGTTAATAGCTATTGTTGTTTTGATCGTAATCGTTAAAAACATCAAGATTGTTCCGCAGGCTCACGCGTATGTAATTGAGCGACTCGGCGCGTTTTACGCGACATGGGATACGGGACTTCATCTCAAAATACCCTTTATCGACCGTATCGCCAAGCGTGTATCTCTCAAAGAGCAGGTTGTGGACTTCCCGCCTCAGCCCGTTATTACGCGCGATAACGTTACGATGCAGATTGATACCGTAGTATACTTCGAGATCACCGATCCCAAGCTCTACACCTACGGCGTAGAGAATCCGCTCGCGGCTATCGAGAACCTCACAGCTACTACTCTGCGTAATATTATCGGCGACCTCGAGCTTGACTCGACTCTTACCTCGCGCGATACTATCAACGACAAAATCCGTATTATCCTTGACGAAGCCACAGACGCGTGGGGAATCAAGGTTATTCGTGTTGAGCTTAAAAACATCCTTCCTCCGCGTGAGATTCAGGACGCTATGGAAAAGCAGATGAAGGCTGAGCGTGAACGTCGCGCGAGAATCCTCGACGCTGAGGGTGAGAAGCGCAGTCAGATCCTCGTTGCCGAAGGTATGAAGGAGAGCGCTATCCTTAAGGCTGACGCCGTTAAGGAGCAGAAAATCCGTGAGGCGAGCGGTGAAGCCGAGGCTATCCTTACAGTTCAGAGAGCTAACGCCGACGCTATCAAAATGCTCAACGAGGCTTGCCCAAGTGATCAGGTTATCGCTATCAGAAGCCTTGAGGCATTCGCTAAGGCTGCCGACGGAAAGGCTACAAAAATCATCATTCCCTCCGATATTCAGAATATGGCGGGCTATGTTTCTTCCCTTAAAACAGTCTGGGACGCTGATGTTAAAGAAAAACAGTAATTTATTAACCTCTGGGTGTGCAAACTCAGAGGTTTCTTTTGTTTAAAACACACAAAATATAATTCTTATTTGTAAGTATAACTACCGTTATTATGAAATCCTTTAAACTTCACTATTTCTATTGAATAATACGTCGTTTTTAGGTATAATATGTTTGTATTTTTATATCTGTTAAAGGAGATTTTCCTATGAAAAAAGTTGCAGTAATTATGGGCTCTGACAGCGACTTCAAGGTTGTTCAGAAGGCTATCCTCAAGCTTAAGGAGTTTGATGTTCCCTATGAGGTGCGCGTAATGAGCGCTCACCGTACTCCCGACGAGGCTGCCGAGTTCTCTAAAAACGCCAAGAAAAACGGCTTCGGCGTAATTATCGCCGCGGCAGGTATGGCGGCTCATCTCGCGGGTGTTCTCGCCGCGCATACAACCCTGCCTGTTATCGGTATTCCAATCAAGTCGGCGGCGTTTGACGGTATGGACGCGCTTCTGTCAACTGTTATGATGCCGACGGGTATTCCCGTATCCACTGTCGCTGTTGACGGCGCGGCTAACGCGGCTTTGCTCTCGATTGAAATGCTCGCCCTTTCCGATGATACACTCGACAAAAAGTTAGAGGATATGAAAGAAGAAATGGCGCGTGGAGTTGCTAAAAAAGACGCTGATATTCAGAGAAAGGCAATGGAACTTTGAGCGATATAGTAATTAATAACAAGCTTGATAAGCTCCACGAGGAATGCGGAGTTTTCGGCTTATATAAAAACGATGAGGAGCTTGATATCGTCGCTCTGACTCACGACGGTCTTTACGGTCTCCAGCACAGAGGTCAGGAGAGCGTCGGTATAACTGTAATAGAAGACGGTGAACCCTTTACGACAAAGGATCTCGGAATTGTTTCCACGGTTCTCGACCCTAAGAACCTCTCAAAGCTTCCTAACGGCAAGATTTCCGTCGGTCACGTCAGATATACATCCTCTGATTATCTCGACAGAGCCGCTACTCAGCCGCTCGTTATGAGATATATCGAGGGCTCACTGGCGCTTGCCAATAACGGCGCGATTACAAACTTTCCCGAAATCCGCCAGCGTCTTGAAGAGGGCGGCTCGATATTCCAGTCAAACTCTCACGCTGAGGTTATAGGCTTTTTGATCGCGACTCACAGACTGCAGTCGGACTCTATAGAGGACGCTATCCTCAACACAATGCAGGATCTGAAGGGCGCTTACTCAATGGTAATAAGCTCCCCGAGCAAGCTTATCGGTCTGCGTGACCCGCACGGCTTCAAGCCTCTATGTGTAGGTAAGCTTAAGAACAGCTATATTATTTCCTCGGAAAGCTGCGCGATAGAGTCGATCGGCGGTGAGTATATTCGTGATGTTGAGCCCGGCGAGATGGTTGTTATTGATGAGGACGGCTTCAAGAGTTATCATTCCGAGATAAAGAAAAAGACATCTCTTTGTCTGTTTGAATACGTTTATGTCGCGAGACCTGATTCAATTATTGACGGCGTTCATGTTAATCTCGCGCGTAAAAAGGCGGGCGAGCTTCTCTACAGGGAGAATCCCGTTGAGGCTGATATAGTCTGCGGCGTTCCCGATTCGGGACTCGACGCGGCTCAGGGATACGCCGCGGCTTCGGGGATCAACTACGCTACGGCGTTCATTAAGAATAAATATATCGGCAGAACTCCTCAGGGAGTCGGAAACGATAAAAAAGAGCGTCTGCTTAACACTAGGCTCAACGTTCTTAAAAATGTAGTTGAGGGCAAGAGGGTCGTCATTATCGATGACAGTATTGTCAGAGGCAATACCTCCGCCCACATTGTAAAAATCCTCAAGCAAGCCGGAGCCAAGGAAGTGCATATGAGAATAAGTGCTCCCGAGTTCCGTTATCCCTGCTACTTCGGGCTTGACTTGCCCGAGGCTGAGGATATGATCAGCAATAAATATTCTATAAATGAACTAAAAAACAGAATCGGCGCCGACAGTCTTGCTTTTCTGAGCATTAATGGACTGCACACTATTGCCGAGGGTTGTAATATAGGTCTTTGCGACGGATGTTTCTCAGGCGTTTATCGCGCCGATAAGCCCAAGAAAAAGTTCTTTGACAGATTCGCAAAGAAAATCAATAAGATTTAACGGGGGTACATATGAAAAGTTTCAGTGAAAGCTATAAGGAAGCGGGAGTTGACATTACCGCCGGCTACGAGTCGGTCGAGCTTATAAAAAAGCACGTTGCCCGCACTAAGATCCCGGGAGTACTTTCAGGTATAGGCGGCTTCGGCGGACTGTTCGCTCCCGATTTCAAGGGTATGGAGGAGCCTGTTTTAATCAGCGGTACCGACGGCGTCGGAACAAAGATTAAGCTCGCTTTCTTACTTGACAAGCACAACACAATCGGTATTGACGCGGTCGCTATGTGCGTTAACGACGTAATCTGCTGTGGAGCCAAGCCTTTGTTTTTCCTCGATTATATCGCAATCGGAAAGAATATTCCCGAAAAAGTAGCTTCAATCGTTGAGGGTATAGCCGAGGGCTGTGTTCAGTCCGAGTGCGCTCTGGTAGGCGGCGAGACCGCTGAGCATCCCGGTCTTATGCCTGTTGATGAATACGACGTAGCGGGCTTCTGCGTAGGAATCGTGGATAAGCCCAAGATGATTGACGGCAGTAAGCTCAAAGCGGGAGATGTTCTTGTCGGACTTCGCTCCTCAGGCGTTCATTCCAACGGCTTTTCGCTCGTCAGAAAGGTTTTCGGCATTGATGAGAACACGATCAACAACACTTATGATGAGCTCGACAAGCCTCTCGGAGAAACTCTTTTAACTCCGACAAAGCTCTACGTTAAGCCGATTTTCGCTCTGCTTAATGAAGTTGATGTCAAGGCTATTTCTCACATCACAGGCGGCGGCTTCTACGAAAATATTCCGAGAATGCTCAAGGACGGACTTTCAGCCAAGATTATTAAAGATAACATTCCCGTGCTTCCGATATTTGACGTAATTCAGAGAGTCGGCGGTATCAGCGAGCATGATATGTTCAACACCTTTAATATGGGCGTCGGAATGGTTGTCGCGGTTGATAAGAACGACGTTGACAAGACTCTTGAAATCCTTAAGGCTAACGGCGAGGACGCTGTAGTTCTCGGCGAGGTTATTGAGGGCAGCGAAGGAGTTGTATTCGCGTAATGAAGAATATTGTAGTTCTGGTATCGGGCGGCGGTACAAATTTACAGGCGCTGATTGACGCCGAGAAATCGGGCGTTATAAAAGGCGGTAAAATCACCTGTGTTATTTCGAGCAATCCCGAAGCCTACGCGCTTCAGAGAGCCGCCGATAATAACATCGACTCCGCTGTTATCAGACGTAAGGATTATTCCGAGTTTTCGGATTATGACAAGGCTTTGACCGCTCTGCTTAAAGATAAAAAGGCGGATTTGGTAGTTCTCGCGGGCTTTCTTACGATCCTCGGTCATGAGGTTATCTCAGCCTTTGAGAACAGAATTATCAACATTCATCCTGCTCTTATCCCAAGCTTCTGCGGCGAGGGCTTTTACGGACTCCGCGTTCACGAGGCGGCGCTTGAAAAAGGCGTTAAGCTTACCGGCGCGACTGCTCATTTTGTAAATGAGGAATGTGACGGCGGTCCGATCATTATTCAAAAGGCAGTTGAAATCAAAAACGGCGATACGCCCGAGATACTGCAAAAACGTGTTATGGAAGAAGCGGAATGGAAGATACTGCCCGAGGCTGTATCGCTGTTCTGTCAGGATAAAATCAAAGTTATAGATAATCATGCCGTAATCGGCGAATGAAAGGATGGTTCACTATGAAACCTGTATCTTTAGAGAAAGAAATCTCCTCAACCACTTATCCCGGACGCGGAATCGTGCTCGGCAGAACATCTGACGGCGCCAATGCCGTAATCGCCTATTTCATTATGGGCAGAAGTGAGAACAGCCGTAACCGCGTATTTGTTGAGGACGGCGACGGAATCCGCACAAAAGCTTTTGACGAGAGCAAGCTTGAGGATCCGAGCCTCATTATCTACGCTCCGGTTAGAACTCTTGCGGAGAGCACAATCGTTACAAACGGCGACCAGACCGATACGATCTACGCTCTTATGTCCTGCGGAAAATCCTTTGAGCAGAGCCTCAGCGCTCGTGAGTTTGAGCCTGACGCTCCCAACTATACACCGCGTATCAGCGGTATCGTAAATTGCCGCACAGGTTCCGACGCGAGAGGCGAGAAGCTCTCATATTCAATGTCCATCCTCAAAAGCGCCAACGGTAATCCCAAGTGCTGTCAGAGATTTACCTTTGACTATTCTCATCCCATCGCGGGCGAGGGCCATTTCATCCACACATATATGGGTGACGGCAATCCGCTTCCGAGCTATGAGGGTGAGCCCACGCTCGTAGAAATCGGCAACGACGATATCGACACCTTTGCCGAGAAGGTATGGAACGCTCTTAACGAGGATAACAAGGTAAGCCTCTTTGTACGTTATATCGACATCGCTACAAACAAGGCTGACACAAGAATCATCAATAAAAACAAATAATCATAAACTGTAATTCAATTTTGGAGGTAATCAAAATGAACGAACTCGCATTAAAGTACGGCTGTAACCCTAACCAGAAGCCGTCAAGAATCTTTATGAAGAACGGCAAGGATTTACCTGTTGAGGTTCTCAACGGTAAGCCCGGCTACATCAACTTCCTCGACGCTTTCAACTCATGGCAGCTCGTAAAGGAGCTTAAGGCAGCTACAGGTCTTCCGGCAGCCGCTTCCTTCAAGCACGTAAGCCCTGCAGGCGCTGCTGTCGCTACAGAGCTTTCAGACACACTCAAAAAGATTTATTTTGTAGATGACCTCGAGCTTTCTCCGATCGCTTCCGCGTACGCTAAGGCCAGAGGCGCTGACAGAATGTCATCCTACGGCGACTGGGTAGCTCTTTCCGATACCTGCGACGCTCAGACTGCGACTCTCCTTGCTCGTGAGGTAAGCGACGGTATCATCGCTCCTGATTACACAGACGAGGCGCTTGAAATCCTCAAGACTAAGCGTAAGGGTAACTACAATGTAGTAAAGATCAACCCGAACTACACTCCCGAGCCGATCGAGCACAAGGACGTATTCGGAATTACCTTTGAGCAGGGAAGAAACGAGCTCAAGATTGATGAGGAAATGATTACCGCCAACATTCCGACAGCTAACAAGAACTTCCCTGAGGAAGCTAAGCGCGACCTTCTTATCGCTCTTATCACTCTCAAATATACTCAGTCAAACTCCGTATGCTACGCTAAGGACGGACAGGCTATCGGCGTAGGCGCGGGTCAGCAGTCACGTGTTCACTGCACAAGACTCGCGGGTAATAAGGCTGACATCTGGTGGCTCCGTCAGCATCCGAAGGTATTAGGCTTACAGTTTGTTGATAACATCCGCCGTCCCGACAGAGATAACACAATCGACGTTTATATCTCCGACGAGTATGATGATGTTCTCAGAGAGGGCACATGGCAGAATCTCTTCAAGGTTAAGCCCGAGCCTCTCACAGACGAGGAAAAGAAGGAGTGGCTCGCTAAGAACACAGGCGTAAGCCTTGGTTCAGACGCGTTCTTCCCGTTCGGCGATAACATTGAGAGAGCTAAGAAGTCAGGCGTTCAGTATGTAGCTCAGCCCGGCGGCTCTATCCGTGATGATAACGTAATCGAGACCTGTGACAAGTACAATATGACAATGGCGTTCACAGGAATCAGACTTTTCCATCACTAATTCATTTTAATCAGTAAATACTAACGCGCATATCCTCCCGCAGCGTGCTTTACAGAAGGCGACGGTGCGGGGGATATAAATTCTCAGACAGATGCTCTGAGATAAACGAGGAGAAATAAATATAATGAAAATATTAATGATTGGTTCAGGCGGTCGTGAGCACGCGCTTATCAAAAAGCTGCTCGAATCTGACAAATGCGATAAAATCTATTGCGCTCCCGGTAACGGCGGTATAGCCAAGGACGCTGAGCTTGTCAACATCGGCGCGATGGATAAGGAAAATATGGTAAAGTTCGCCAAGGACAACGCTATTGATTTAGTGTTTGTAGCTCCCGACGATCCGCTCGCCGCGGGTATGGTTGACGCTATGGAGGAAGCGGGTATCCGCGCCTTCGGTCCTAACGCTAAAGCCGCGATAATAGAAGCTTCAAAGGTTTTCTCAAAGAACCTTATGAAGAAATATAACATTCCGACAGCAAAGTATGAGGTCTTTGATGATCCTCAAAAAGCTATGGAGTACGTCGAGAAGGAGAACACTGTTCCTGTCGTAGTTAAGGCGGACGGACTTGCTCTCGGCAAGGGCGTAATTATCGCTCAGACAATTGATGACGCGAAGGCTGCTATCAAGTCTATTATGGAGGATAAGCAGTTCGGCGACTCAGGCAATAATATTGTAATCGAGGAATTCCTCACAGGTCCCGAGGTAAGCGTTCTCGCCTTTACTGACGGCAACGTTGTAAAGCCTATGGTAAGCTCAAAGGATCATAAGCGCGCCTATGATAACGACGAAGGTCTTAACACAGGCGGTATGGGTACGGTAAGCCCCAATCCTTACTATACCGATGAAATCGCTCAGGAGTGCTACGATACAATCTTTGTTCCGACCATCAAGGCTATGAAGGCGGAGGGCAGAGCGTTCAAGGGTTGCCTGTACTTCGGTCTGATGATCACTCCCAACGGTCCCAAGGTTATCGAGTATAACGCTCGTTTCGGCGATCCCGAGGCTCAGGTCGTGCTTCCGAGACTTAAAACCGATCTGGTTGACATCTGTGAAGCTATTATTGATGAAAAGCTCGCTGATATCGACGTAGAGTGGTACGACGGCGCGACAGCCTGCGTAGTTATGGCGAGCGGCGGTTATCCTCTC
>CACYDB010000057.1 GCA_902773035.1 uncultured Ruminococcus sp.
GTCGTCATCCTCGACTCCGTCAAAGCCCGTCAGCAGAAACGCTTCACCGATTTCGCCTAAAACAAGCGACAGTACGCCGTTCTTTATTATCGGCTTCATCGCTCTGGCGCTTGCGGCGTGCGCGGCTGTAGGAATCAAGCTCGCGACAGCGAAGAAATAATTTGAGTTTTAAGCCCTGACTTTTGGTCGGGGCTTATTTATTTGCTTGCAAATTTCATAATGCGTAGCATTATTTCATTAATCGCTTGCGATTAATTTCATTACGAAGTAATATCATTCAATTAAATGATATTCGCCTGCGGCGAATGAAGAATGAAATCTGCCTGCGGCAGATGATATTCGCTGCGCGAATGGGAATAAATGGTTTATCTGAAATAAACAGTTGACACAGGCACATCGTCATATTATAATATACAATGTAGAATTTTGTGCAGGTGTAAGAATGGAAAGTAAAAACAGAGGAAAATTATATGTAATTATCATAGTAATTATACTGCTTGTTATCCTCGGGATAGCGGGCTGGATTCTGTTTGGCTCCTCGTCGGGAGTAGAAACGCTTCCCACTCAGGCTCAGACGACCTCCACTTCGGAGAGTAAGTCGGATTCACCGACAAAGTCAAAGGTGAGCAAGGTCAAAAACCCTATCGACTTCAAGTCGCTTGATAAGCGAAATGAGGAAATCGTCGCGTGGATAAAGATTCCCGACACTCAGGTTGACTATCCTGTTTTGCAGAGTATGACCGCCGACGACTACTATCTGCACCGCGACCTAAACGGCAATTCAAGCTACGCGGGTTCGATTTATATGGAAATCTGCAACAGCGATGATTTTACCGACAGAGTCACCGTGCTCTACGGGCATAATATGATCAACGGCTCGATGTTCGCCAATCTTCACAAATTTGAGGACAAGAGCTTTTTCGACAGCAAGAAGCACAGATATTTCTACGTTTATCTGCCTGACAGAAAGCTTACATATGAGGTTGTTTCAGCCTATGTGTACGACGACAGGCATATTATGAATTCGTTCAACTTCGCGGAGGACGAGGTTTTCAAGACATATCTTGACTCGATACAGAATCCGCGTTCACTGACAAAAAACGTCCGCAGGCTTGACCGCAAGCTCACCACGGACGATAAAATCTTAACACTCAGTACGTGTCTCAATTCAGGAGACGGAAGGTATTTGTTGCAGGGGGTATTAGTTAAGGATGAGTTTACAGGGTAACGGAAGCAACCACAATCGCCGCCCCAACCTCAATGATGAATCCGACGCGTTTTTCAATTTTAAGGGAAACGTCGATTTTGAGAGAATAACAGGCGTAAAGCCCGAGACCGTGGCGGAGCATGAATCCGCTGAGGACGCGGAGCGCGCCCAGAAGCTAAAGGAAGCGATTGAACAGGAAAATTCCTCGGCTTATGAGGATTTAGACGACTTCGTCTACAGACAGAACAAAAAGCGTCACCGTTCGTCAGGCGGCAGACATCACCGTCACAGCAGGACGAGCCCGTCGGTGCTTTCACCGTCGCATAAGAGGAGAAGGTCGCCTACTTCAAAGCACAGGCATAAGCACCATTTCCATAAGCACCATCACCACCGCAGGAGAATGAGAAGGTGGCAGAAAATCGCTATCGGTATTCTCGCCGCAATACTCAGCATTATCGTGATCGCGATAGCTACGCTGGTAATTATGGTAAATCTCGGTAAGGGACAGCTTACGGACAAAACAGGCTTTAATATTGACGTTCCCAAGAGCGCGACGTCCGCCGACGGCGGTAACACGATCACCTACAAGGGAGTCAATTACCAATATAACGATAATATCACGAGCATACTCTGTATGGGTATTGATAAGGACTCGCTCTCGACGATCGACGGTCAGGTCGGTACGGGCGGCGACGCGGACTCGATTTTCGTTCTGACTCTCGATTTGTCAAACGGCAGGATGAAGCTTATCAACATCTCCCGTGATACTATGACGGATATCGGCATTTACTCTCCGAGCGGCGGCTATATCGGCGAGAAAAACGCTCAGATATGTCTTGCTTACGCTTACGGCGACGGCAAGCATACAAGCTGTCACAACGAGCTCGTGTCGGTAAGAAGGCTTCTCTACAACGTTCCGATCAATAACTATCTCGCGCTTGATATTCAGGGAATCGCTCCGATCAACGACTCAGTCGGCGGAGTATCGGTTGTTTCTCCCGAGACCATCGCCGAGTTCAAGAAGGGCGTGAAATATAACCTCAAGGGCGGTTTAGCTACGTCCTTTGTACGCTCGAGAAGTCACTCCACTCCCGAGGCTAACAGTATGCGTATGCAGCGCCAGAAGCTTTATCTTGAGCGCTTCGGCGCGAACGTTATGAACCTTACCACCTCAGACCTCTCGACCCCGATGAATGTTTACAATACGGCGTCACCGTTTATCTGTACAAACGTTGAGCTCTCGGAGGTAAGCTACCTCGCCGTGAACGCTATTCAGGGCAGGATGGGAGCGATGGAGATCGTCAACGTTCCGGGTAAGGCGAAGATGGGCAAGAAGTACGCGGAGTTCACCGTGGACGAGAAAAAGCTGTTTGAGCTGTTTTTGGACGTTTACTACATTCCCGTAGGCGAGGCTGAGCCTGCTTCAACGACTATTCAATAATATAAAAAGCGAGGAGCTGTCACTTTTGACAGCTCCTTTTTTAGTTGAGTATGAACACGCCGAAGTTGAGATAAGCGGCAAAGCTCACCCAGATTATATACGGTATCTGCAAGTAAGCGGAGAGCTCGTTTACGCGCCTGAACAGCCTGAACATCACGATTATCATAACCAGCAGCAGAACTATCCAGATGAAAGACAGCAGGTAAGCTGAGAGGTTGAAGAAGATTACAGGCCAGAAGAAGTTTACCACGAGCTGAGCCGCGTAGATAGTCAGAGCGGCGTTGCGAAGGTCGTGGTCTTTGTCGTAGGCGGTGTAGACGAGGTAGGACGAAATCCCCATCAGCAGAAAGAGTATAGTCCAGACCACAGGGAAGAGCCACGACGGCGGAGTCAGCGGAGGCTTAGCCGCCGAGTCAAAGCTTCCCATTCCGAAAGCCGAGATTATGCCCGACAGCGTACCTGTCCCGAGACTGACCGCGCAGCTGATACCGAGCTTTTTGTATTCTATGTTATGCACAAGCGTCATAAAATCACTCCCGTTATAGTATATGCGGAGGTTAATAATAATATTCCATAGTGTAAGATGTGTTCGGTAAAACTTTAGCTTTTTCAAAAAAATGATATATATGTTTTTTATTGATTATATAGTTTTCAGGGAAATCATCTTCCATCTTCCATAAAGTAGCTCTAAAGCCGCATTATTACTGAATTTTTCCTATGGAAGATATGCCTTTTCAATCTTCCATAATCTTCCATTAATCACGTAAGTGAGATACAAAACGGCGGTTCATAGGCATACTGTAAATGTTATTCTTCATATTTTTCTTCTTTTTGATAACTCCCTCATCAGCCAGCTTGGTCAGCACCCTGCCGATGTTTATTGCGTTAGCTCCCGTGATGAAGCCCGCCAGTCTTGCGGAGCTCACCTCTGTCCAGTAGTCCTCGCCTATCGAGAAGTCAAGCAGCTCCAGCACCTCGGCTTCAAATTTCAGCTCACAGTTGTGGCTCCTGTTGCGTTTCTCGAGCTTCTCCCTGTCGGAATCGCTGAGTCGGAGGCAGTCGGGATTTTTCTTGTACAGGTGATAGACGTAGCCCCATATCCAGCCTACCTGCTCGTCCGTCATACTGAACAAAAAGTCCTTCTCGATTTTGTCTACCTTGACGACCCAGTAACGCCTTGCTCCCGTCAAATCGTTGAGAAACTGCTCGGGGTTGACGGTTCCGCACAGGCTCGTAGTCCTGACAAGCTCGCTCTCCGCCGTCGCGTATGGGAATCTTATCCTGTCGATCGGGCGAGTTATAAAACTCTTTAAGGCGCTCTGCTCGCGGACAAGCGTGTTGTCAATTTCGCCGAGCTCGCATATCCACGTGCTCACGGCTGAGATCAGCGTATCCTTGTTCCTCACGTCGATGACGGCGCCCTCTGTGAACCACTCGGGCTTCATCGCGAGCCGCCTGAAAA
>CACYDB010000058.1 GCA_902773035.1 uncultured Ruminococcus sp.
TTTATGCCTTTTTCTTCAAGTATCTGTCTGAGTACAGCTCCCGCGAAAACTATCGGCGCAGTTAGTCTTGCGCTGAAATGACCGCCTCCGCGGATATCGTTGCAGCCGCCGTACTTTACATAGGCGGCGTAGTCGCTGTGGGAGGGACGCGGAGTTTCGAGCAGGCTTTTGTAGTCGCCGCTCTTTGTGTTTGTATTCTCGATCACACAGGCGATCGGCGCGCCTGTTGTAACGCCGTCCAGAACTCCCGACTTGATATTCGGGAAATCCTTCTCCACTCTCGGAGTAGCCGTCTTATCCTTACCGGGAGCGCGGCGAGCCATCTGCGCAAGGATCTTGTCCATATCGAGCCTTACGCCCGCGGGTACGCCCTCGAGCACAGCTCCTATCGCCTCGCCGTGACTTTCGCCGAAAACTGTGAGCCTGATTTTACTGCCGAAGCCTGACATCAGATTTTCCCTCCAAGCCTTGTATATTCTTCAAAAAAGTCAGGGAAGCTCTTGTTAATGCTCTCCCTGTCCGTGATTTCTGTTTCATTCTCCGCTCCGAGCGCCGCTACCGCCGCGGACATTACGATACGGTGATCGTTGGAGCCGTCTACCTTGCCGCCTCGAAGCCTGCCGCCCGTGATGATAAGACCGTCTGAGGTTTCCTCTATCCTGCCGCCGAGGGCGTTAATCATAGCGGCGGTGGTTCTGAGCCTGTCGCTCTCCTTGATCCTGAGACGCTCGGCGCCGCAGATTTCAGTCGTTCCGTCCGAATACGCCGCGGCTACGGCGAGAATCGGAACGATGTCGGGTATCTGACGCGCGTCGATTTTGAGCGCTTTAAGCTCTGATTTTTTTACTCTGACGTAATTGTCGCCGAGCTCGACCTGAGCGCCCGAGCTTTTCAGCAGGTCAACGATAGCCTTATCACCCTGCGGCGAGCTCATACGGACTCCGTCAACTCTTACGTCTCCCGAGATCGCTCCCGCGACCATAAAGAACGCAGCCTGCGACCAGTCGCCGTCGGTCGTGTAATTCTGAGGAGCGTAGCGCTGACCGCCCTTTACAAAGTAGCCGCTTTCAGTCCTCTGTATTTTTACGCCGAAGCGTTCCATTGTACTGATCGTCATATCGACGTACGCCTCGCTTTGCAGCGGCGAGGTCAGAATGATCTCACTGTCGCCGTCGAGCATAGGGAGCGCGAGTAGCAGCCCCGTGATAAACTGGGAGCTGATGTTTCCCGGCACCTCAAATTTACCCGCCCTGAGCTGTCCGCTTACCGATAAAGGCAGGGTGCCGTCGGTAACGCACCTGACATTCGCCTTTGGCAAAAGCGTTGAGAACAGCCCTATCGGACGCGTCGTAAGACTGCCGTGACCTACAAAATCGCCGTCGAGACCCAATGCCGAGACTATCGGCACAAAGAATCTCAGCGTACTGCCGCTTTCACCGCAGTCGAGTTCAACTTTTCTGTTTTCATATAGTTTTGTTCCGTCCACAACGAGCTTATCGCCCGAAAGCTCAGTCTGAGCTCCGAGAGAATTTACGCAGTCGATCGTCGCCCTGATGTCGTTTGAGAGGGCGACGGGGCTTATCTCACATCTTCCGCGTGAGAGCGCGGCGCAGATTATCGCGCGGTGAACGTCGCTCTTTGAGGGCGGAGCCGTGACCGCGCCGTTAAGCTGTGACGGAAATACCTTTATATCCATAATTTATTCCTGAATGAAGCTCAGAACGTCACTGAGCGGAGTTTTTCTTGTAAAGCTGCTGCCGATTTCGCTGAGCAGTACGAAGCTGACGCTGCCCGCGGCTGACTTTTTGTCCGACGCGCACTCTGAGGCTATACGCCCGATGTCAGCCTTGTCCGAGGTCGGCAGGTTGTATTTTTCGCAGAGAGCCTTTATTCTCACGGCAGTACCAGTGGGAGTCAAGCCCGCTCTTTCACTCGCCTTGGTGATCATCACCATTCCGATTGCGACAGCCTGTCCGTGAGAAAGCCCCTCAAAGTTATAAATCTTTTCCAGCGCGTGACCGAGGGTGTGACCGAAGTTTAACAACATTCGCTCGCCCTTTTCCTTTTCGTCACGGTCAACCACGTCGCGTTTAATGCTTACGCAGCGCTCGATGATGTCCTCGATTATGTCGAGGGCGTTTTCATTTTCAAGCGTTTTGAAAAGCTCCTCGTCCTTGATACAGCCGTACTTGATGACCTCCGCCATTCCGTCGTTGACGAAATGTTCGGGCAGTGTGCCGAGCGTGTCGGGGTCGATGATGACGAGCCTCGGCTGATGAAAGGCTCCGACGAGGTTCTTGCCCTGCGGAATATCCGCGCCTGTCTTGCCGCCGACTGAGGAATCGACCTGAGCCAGCAACGAGGTCGGAATCTGAACAAAGTCGATCCCGCGCATATACGTAGCCGCGGCAAAGCCTGCCATATCGCCTGTTACGCCGCCGCCGAGGGCTACTGCGATATCCTTTCGCGACATATGAAAATCAGCCATATGGCTGTACATTTCAGCGACGGTGGAGAGAGTTTTGCTCTTTTCTCCCGCCTCAAAAGTGAAAAGCGAGGTATCAAAGCCCTCGTTTTTCAGTGAGGAGATCACGCGCTCGGCGTAGAGCTTCTCCACGTTAGTGTCCGTAATGACCGTTACCTTGCACACTCCCGTGACGCTTTTTATCAGAGCGCCGACGCTGTCTATCAGTCCGCGCTCGATCATTATATCGTAAGGGGTGTTTGTGCTAACCTTAACTACTCTCATTCTCCGAGCATCTCCTTAGTTTGATGGGCTTGTTCAAGGAGCTGTTCAAGCCTTTCCTTGTTGCCCTGCTGAACCGCGTCGGTTATCATAGTGACGTTTTCCCTGAGGGTTATGAGCTCCTCGATGAGCGGCTCGCGGTTCTCGAGGAAAAGCTCGCTCCAGAGCTTAGCGTTGATGTTCGCCACCCTTGAAACATCCTTGTAGGAGCCTGCCGAAAAGCCCTTGTGATTGGGACAGCAGGGGCTCAGAACGTAGGCGCAGGCGAGTACGTGAGGGAGCTGTGAGGTGAATGCGATCATTCTGTCGTGCTCCTCGGGATCGGTCTTTTTGACTGAGCCGAAGCCGATTTCAAGTCCGAGAGAGCAAATCGTGTTAACCGCTTCGTCGCTCGCCTCGCAGGGTACGACGATATAGCTCGCGCCCTTGAACAGATCCGCGTCGGAGGATTTGTAGCCGTTAGTCTCCTTGCCCGCCATCGGATGAGCTCCGACGAACTCAAAGCCGAATTTCTTTGACAGCTCAACCATCTGCGGACAGATTTCCCTCTTGATACCGGCTGAGTCAGTGACGATTTTACCTTTGAGGTATTCGCCGTACTTTTCGACAAACTCGACCGACGCCTTGGGGTAGGTCGCCAGTATTACTATATCGGCTTTTTTGAGCGAGTCGATATCGCCGATTTCGTCAATCGCGCCGTCGGACAACGCCTGAGCGAGCGTTTCTTTGGTGCGGTTGAGTCCGATAACGTAATGTGATGTATTCTTTTTTATCGCCTTGCAAAAGCTTCCGCCTATGATTCCTATACCTACAACGGCAATTTTCATAATCTCACCTTTACTTTAACGCTTCCTTGAGCTTAAAGATTTTCTTCGCGACCTTGTCAAACTGCTTGGGAGTAAGCGACTGAGCGCCGTCCGAGAGAGCGTGAGGCGGGTCGTTGTGAACCTCTATTATGAGTCCGTCAGCGCCCGCGGCTACAGCCGCCATAGCCAGCGGCTCAACAAGCCAGCTTTTGCCTGACGCGTGGGACGGGTCTACGATAACGGGAAGGTGCGAGAGCTTCTTGATAATCGGGATCGCCGATACGTCGAGAGTGTTTCTCGTGAAGTTCTCATAGGTACGGATTCCGCGCTCGCAGAGAATTACGTTGTTGTTGCCGCCTGCCATAATGTACTCGGCGGACATCAGCCATTCCTCGATCGTGGCGGAAAGTCCGCGCTTTAAAAGAATGGGCTTATCGGTTTTGCCGAGCTCCTTCAAGAGCTCAAAGTTCTGCATATTTCTCGCGCCGACCTGAATAATATCGACCGACTCGAACATATCTATATGTGAGGTGCGCATAATCTCGGTGACGATCGGGAGTCCCGTTTCCTTACGCGCGATTTTCATTAAGTCAAGTCCCTCCGCCTTGAGTCCCTGGAAGGCGTAGGGCGAGGTTCTGGGCTTGAACGCTCCTCCGCGAAGGAATGTAGCGCCGCTTTTCTGAACGCTCTTGGCGATTCCGACAATCTGCTCCTCGCTTTCAACTGAGCAGGGTCCCGCCATAATGTGTAATGAGCCGTCGCCGATTTTGAGCCCCGCTACCTCGATGACGGTATTCTCGGGGTGGAACTTTCTGTTAGCCTTTTTGTACGGCTCCTGAACACGCTTGACGCTCTCGACGATGTCCTGAGCGTCGATATACTCGATGTCTATCTGAGTTGTGTCGCCGATAAGTCCGAGGACGGTGGAGTGGATGCCCTCCCAGGTGTTGACCTTAACGTCGTAGTCGTTTTTGAGCTTGTCCGCGAAGGCGAGCTGCTGCTCACGGGTACAGTCGGGTCTTAATACAATAATCATTTTTCATCATTCCTTTTTTTAAGTTACGCTATACATTTTAGCACTTTAAAGCGGTAATGTCAACAGTATTATCCCATAATCCCGAGGATATTGGATGCGACAATTCCCGACGTAAAGTTGCCGTTTACTATTACGGAAGCGGCGTTTCTGTAAATCGGGAGACGCTTGTCGAGCAGCTCGCGGATAACTTCGTTGCGGTTCTCAACCTGCAAAAGAGGTCTGCGCGTATCGCGTTCGAGGCGCTCGCAGAGGTTCTCGTAGCTTACGTCGATAAAGACGATCTTGCCCGAGGATTTGAGAATGTCGATGTTTCTCTGAAAGGTCAGAGTTCCGCCGCCCGCGGCTATGACGAGGTTTTCACGCTCGGAGAGCTCCCTGCACGCCTCGGTTTCGAGCTCACGAAAACGCTCCTCGCCGTATTTTTCAAAGATTTCGGAGACGGTCATCCCCTCTTTTTCCTCTATGTATCTGTCCATATCGACGAGGGTGAGCCCCGCCTTTTTAGCCATTATCCTGCCGATCGTGCTTTTTCCGCAGCCCATAAAGCCGCAGAGGATTATGTTATTCATCTTGAGCTCAACTCCTTTGACGCGTCAAGGCAAAGTCGCTCGATTTCCCTTGCGTCGTATGTACTGCCGTCCCAGTGCTCGTGGGCGACTACAGCCTGCCACACCAGCATACTCATTCCGCCCTCGGCGTTTGAGCCGTTGGCGCGAGCCTTTTTAATAAGGACGGTGTCGAGAGGATTGTAAATAGCGTCAAATACATTCGCGCTGTTTTTTATTACCTGATCCGTTACGGGCTGGAAGTCGCTGTGGGGCGACATTCCGACAGGAGTAGCGTTAATCAGGGTGGTGATTGAGCCGGAAAGAGTGCCGATATCCGTCACACTCACTCTCGCCTCGGTGAAAACGGATTTGATTTCACGTACTAATTCCGCGGCTTTCTCTGCCGACTGAGGACGTACCGCGAACTCTACAACGGCGTTTTTGAGCAGAGCTTCATAAGCCATTGTCCTCGCCACTCCGCCGCAGCCGAGGATCACTACTCTGTCCATAAGCGGAATCGAGGCGTATTCCAGCGCCTTTACAAAGCCGTCGGGATCGGTGGTGAAGCCCTTGGATATGCCCCCTTGATTTCGGACGGTGTTGACGCTGCCGTAAAGCTCCGCCTTTGTGTCGAGCTCGTCAAGCATAGGAATAACCGCGCGTTTGTGAGGAATAGTTATATTGTAGCCGTCCAGCTTTTTGAGAATGTTGTCATATTCGCGTGAAAGAGCCTCGGGAACGATGTCGAGCGCTCCGTACTCAGCGTCTATCCCCGCGAGCTCAAAAAGACGTTTGTGGATAAAAGGCGACATTGTATGACCTATCGGGTGTCCGATTACGGCGTATTTTTTCTGTTTCAAGGCTGTTCCCCCATTTATTTTGAAAATAAAAGTAAAATTTTTGAAATAATTATTGACAAAGCGTTGATTTACTAATAATATAGTTTAGTAGCAACACATATGTTAGCTAATCCATTGTAACAAAAAAATGTCGTTTTGTCTATCGGCAGGACGAGAAAATTATCAACAGGAGGATATCAAAATGGTATTAGAAAAAGTTAAGGCTATCTTAGCAGAGCAGTTTGACGTTGACGAAGATAAGATTCTTGAGGATACAGACCTTCAGGACGATTTAGGCGCTGATTCTCTCGACGTAGTTGACCTTCTTATGTCAATCGAGGATGAGTTTGAGATTGAAGTTCCCGACGATGAGATCGAGAACATCAAGACAGTCGGCGCTCTTGTAGCTTACATCGAGGCTAACTCATAATTTCAATTCTAACGCAGGAGTCCTTAGGGGCTCCTGTTTTTTCGTATAAAAACCTTGAAAAATGGCTCCGACTTATGTATAATAGAAATGTTATAACTTCTTAAGGTAATATGGAGGTAATTATGGCTAAGAATAAAAAAATGGTCGAGGCTATCACAAGCCGCGACGAAGACTTCGCTAAATGGTATACAGATATTGTAAAGAAGGCTCAGCTTATTGACTACTCCAGCGTCAAGGGCTGTATGGTTTTCCGTCCTTATGGCTACGCAATCTGGGAGAATATCCAGAAGGATATGGACAGACGCTTCAAGGAAACAGGCGTTGAGAACGTCTATATGCCGATGTTCATTCCCGAGAGCCTCTTGCAGAGAGAGAAGGATCACGTTGAGGGCTTCGCGCCCGAATGCGCTTGGGTTACACACGGCGGTACGGAAAAGCTTGCCGAAAGACTCTGCGTAAGACCTACGTCGGAGACGCTTTTCTGCGAGCATTACAAGAAGGTCGTCGAGACCTACCGCGACCTGCCGAAGCTGTACAATCAGTGGTGCTCGGTCGTAAGATGGGAAAAGACTACAAGACCTTTCCTGAGAAACTCGGAGTTTCTCTGGCAGGAAGGTCATACTATACACGAGACAGCCGAGGAGGCTAAGGAGGAAACTCTCCGTATGCTCAAGGTTTACGAGGATTTCTACCGCGAGACTCTCGCTATCCCCGCGGTTGTAGGCAGAAAAACCGAGAAGGAAAAGTTTGCAGGCGCTGAGATCACATACACGATCGAGCCGATGATGCACAACGGCGTAGCGCTTCAGGGCGGTACCTCGCACTACTTCGGCGACGGATTCGCCAAGAGCTTTGACATCAAGTTCCAGGGCCGCGACAATACTCTCCACTATCCTCACCAGACCTCGTGGGGCGTATCAACAAGAATGATAGGCGCGATCATTATGGTTCACGGCGACGACGACGGACTTATCCTTCCTCCGAAGATCAGTCCGATTCAGGTTGCTGTCATTCCTATCGCTCAGCATAAGGAGGGCGTGCTTGAAAAGGCTGAGGAACTGAAAGAAATGCTCTCTAAGTCCTTCCGCGTAAAGCTCGACGACAGCGATCACGCTCCCGGCTGGAAGTTCTCAGAGTACGAGATGAAGGGCGTTCCCGTAAGAGTTGAGATCGGTCCCAAAGATATTGAGAATAATCAGTGCGTAATCGTACGCCGCGATACAAGAGAAAAGATTTTCACTCCGCTCGACAAGCTCGAGGAGACTGTAGCTAAGGCTCTGGAGGATATCCACGAGGCTATGTATAACAGAGCGCTCGAAAATATGAAGGAAAAGACTCACGTAGCTCTCAATTATGACGAGTTCGTCACTCTCGGCAAGGAGCAGGGCGGATTTATCAAGGCTATGTGGTGCGGCGACTCAGAGTGCGAGGATAAGCTCAAGGAGGTTACGGGCGGCGTTAAGAGCCGTTGTATCCCCTTTGAAGAGGAAAAACTCGCCGATACCTGCGTATGCTGCGGCAAGCCCGCCAAGCATATGGTATACTGGGGCAAGCAATACTAATTCGGAATACGGAATTCGGAATGCGAAATATGCAATTCGGAATTCGGAATGCGAAATTCGGAATTAAATTACGCTAAGCGTTTGATTTTTATTAAATCAAAGGAGCAGAACCTACCCTCACGCAGCAGACCTTACGAGGAACTGACGGTCAGGGGGATATGAAGCCTCAGACAGAGGCACACTGAGTTTGACGAGGACATTTAAAA
>CACYDB010000059.1 GCA_902773035.1 uncultured Ruminococcus sp.
ACATAAGAAAGCGCAGGTCAGCATTACCGTAAAAGGCAAATAAAACCTGCGCATAAAATCACTTCCCGACACAATTCGACATTTTCTATATGTTAACACAATGGCGGGTGATAAGCAATAGATATATGAAATATTTTTGTCAATTTCTCTTGTGATAAGTCTACCGTTTTGGACGTAGGATTTGCCGTCGTCATCGGTACCGTTGGTAATTGTACGTTCGGCACCATTTATCTTTGTCTTTTCGGTTTCATTGTCAACTAAACTATCTCTCCCAAAAAGCTTGATGGAATTGTTTTCAAGAACCATTCAACCAGAAATAAATTTCATAAAGCTATCTAAACTCTGTGAAATTTAATTCTATCGCCGACGCAAAACGGCATATTGGTATCATAAATATGTTTTATGTAAACAGTAATTTCATTCAAAAATGTATCAATATAATATTCTCCATCTATACAAACCGACCAACCTACACCATCATATATTTGAATATCGCATCCCATAACAAAAGATACAATGATTTCTTGATTTTTAGGCAAATAAATGCCTTTATATGAACTAAAATACGTACCAAGTCCAAATAACCCACTTTTATTATTACTAACAAATGAAAAGTAGTTCTTATCGTCTATCCATCTTTGTTTATAGTTATCGTCAAAGCTGTCATTATAAATATTATATTCGTTTAAAAATGATGTGATATTGCTTTGAATGATATCAGATAAAACTATAAACAGCATCAAAAATCCAAGAAATATTCCTAAATAAGTCTTTTTCATTATCTCTCCTCCTCAATAATCCCTTTTATAAATAAATTTACAATATAAATCTTTCTTATCTTTTTTGTTGTAGGCATAGGTTGCAAGAGGCGAGTTGTTATCATCATTCAGTACTACCTCGGTTAAGCGGGCGTAGTCTTTATTCATTGTTACAAAAAGGTTTCGCTTCAACATATATAGGCGACAGTTCAATCAATTTTGTAATTAAAGAATCGTATCCAGACTTTTTTGCGCATCCATAGGTATGATAATAATGCGTTTTGCCATTGACAAGTATACTAAATACCCAATAATCTTGAACTAAATCTTCATCTTTGCTTAAGTCCTTAAGATTCTTTCTTAAACTATAAAGTTCATTGTAATCCGACTCATCAATTCTTACAACTTTTTCGTTGCTGATATCCATTTTGTTTTTTATATATTCATCTAAACTACCGTATCCTGTACAGACATTAAGCTGCTTATTATCATAAAGCGAAAAATAATAACAAGGATGAGAAGAATTAAGCCTTAGCTCAGCATATATAATCGGTTTGCCGATTTTTATTTCTGCCGTATTAATGCCGTTGCTGCAAGAACTAAGTAGTAATAATATAATAATTATAAAAGCTACACACTTCTTCATAAATAATACCCCATAGAATCAATATCTTGTCCTCTTAATCCAGCCATATAAGATATTTATACAGCGCGTTGCCGTTAATCTAACGCTACGAATTTAAACCCGTTATCTTTCGCGTACTTCTCGGCGGCAGTACCTTTATAGCCATTGATAGTAAACTCGTCAACTTTCTCTCTTTCGTCCGCGTAACCAAGAGCCTTTATACCGATTTTGATAATGCTTTGCGGAACAGTAATCTCTTTTAAATTCTTACACCCGATGAACGCGTCCGACGCAATTGACTTAATTGATGCGGATAATTTTATATCTGAAAGCTCCACACAGTTTTCAAAAGCTTTATATCCGATTATTTTCAAATTATTTGGCATAATAATTGTACTAAGCTTTTTACAATTACAAAAGGCATAAGAGTCGATTTTCTCAACATTATCTCCCATTGTTACCGAACATAAAGAACTGCATGAATTAAAAGCGCTTTCACTGATTAACTCAACCTTTGACGGAATCTTAATGCCCTTTAACGACTTGCATCCGTAAAAAGCGTTTGTCCCGATTTTTGAAACAGTATCCGATAATTTTATATCTTCAATATTACAAAAATAATTCCTGGCAGCAACTTCTCCCGCAATTTCTTTATCCTCGTCAATAGCATAGAAAGCAAAATCTCCGATTCCTGTAACCCCGGAATCAACAACAATATTCTTTGGGTTTTTTATCCTGGTCCAAGCATCATCTTCTATGCCTTGCCGTATTATGCCTTTACCACTGAATGTTAAAGTTTTGGTATCGCTGTTATAAGTGTAAGCAAAATCACTATTCGTTTTCTTATCATCGTTTTCATGACTTTGCGCTTTAGGACCTGAAACTTTTGTAAAAACAATCTTGTCGTTCTTTTTTACACCGTGTTTATCAATTTTATTCTTGTAAACCTTACGAACAACAAATGTCAAAGAATCATCGTTTTCAGATAATTTATATTCTCCGTCAAACAAGTTGTACAGTTTGTCTTTACCCCTATCTGTACTGACGCTCATTTTCCCGTCATATTTCCCTTTAGGTTCCCATGTATTAAAAATTTCAATTTCTGTTTCATAATATTTCCCCGTAACATTGGCGGGAAAGCTTTCTTTGAATCCGTATTTGCACGCAAATTTAAAGCTGAAATTCTTATCCTTACATTCCCAGACTTGAGTATATTCAGGAGCATAATCGTTATCCACATCTTCGGATTCCACATCATTTAATAATTCAGACGTATTTGTTTGTGTTGTCTGTTTTTGAAGTGTTGAGTTTGAGCTTGTAGGAGTAGAAGAACAACCTACTAGCATACAAATTATTAAAATCAAACAGAACAAGAAATTGAATTTTCTCATAATTAACCTCACTTTAAACAATATGCGAATATTAATGTAATTGTTCTTTTCATAATAAAGCCTCCTAATTTCTCCTTTTTATCCATAGAAATAAAAACGATTGCCTTACTTAACCCTAACCTTCACCGTCTTTGCAACACTCTTTTCAAGATACTGCGAATTACCCTTGGCGGTGATTTTCGCACTGCCGTTTTGGACGTAGGATTTTCCGTCATCGTCAGTGCCGTTTGTAATTGTACGTTCAACACCGTTTATATTTTATTAACAGCTAAACAATCTCAAGAATTATTCTAGGCAAAAGTCGATTGTTTTTTGTGTTCTTTCCTCCAAACTCTCCTAAAAAAACTACATCTTCAAAAGTCTGTTTAGAATTAGCATTAATTACAAACACTCTTTCTTTTTGGTTATCATCTACCGCATAAACCTTTTCGTTCTTCAATAAGCCTGTTTCAACATCTTCTGAACATATAGCAGCCATTTTAATTCTTCGATTATCCGATGTTGTGTTTTGCAAAACAACCTCACATTTAATATAAACTTTGTCGTCCCTAACAGTAAAATCATCAAACCAACTTTCCGATTCAACAATAAAGCAACCTGCGTTTTTCTGAGAAATAGTATTACAACCTGATGAGTTAAAAAGCATTATTAGTAATAACATAATATATAATATTTTTAAAAAACAATTCTTCATTTTAACCATCCATTATACTAATTTATTCTTTTTATCCATAGAAATATAATAAAAACGATTGCCTTACTTAACCCTAACCTTCACCATCTTGGCAACACTCTTTTCAAGATACTGCGAATTACCCTTGGCGGTGATTTTCACTTTAATTATGTAGGTGCCCTTCTTGGTACCTTTCTTGACTGTGATTTTTCCCTTCTTTGTGACGGTCAGCTTCTTGGAGCCTGAGAGCTTTTTGTATGTAACCTTACCCTTGGCGTTTTTGACTGTCAGCGCCTTGACCGTGAGCTTACCTTTTTTCAGCTTCTTAGCCTTGACAGTAACCGTCTTGGCTGTCACCTTGATGGTATTCGCTTTCTTTGCCTTTACAACCGTCGGAGCTGTGGTCTGAGGCTCAGTCGGCTCTGTACTCTCGGTCGCGGGATTTGTAACAACAGGCTCAACCGTTTGCGTCGGCGGAGCGGTAGTCGGAATATCCATATTTGTCGGGGGCTGAGTCGGAATAACCGAACCGTCGGGACGAGTTATCTTGATGCTCCCCAGCTCAGCGATCCGGTCGCTAATCATATCAACAGCCGCGCCTATGTTGTCCGAGTTAATAACACCGTTCTGCCACGCCTGTTCAAACGTGATAAACCTGCCGTCCTTATAAATATACAAGCCGAGAGGATAATCCCATTCTCCATCGCCCCATGTGATTTTATAATCGCCGTAGTTTGTGATTCCCTTACCCTCCTTGTAATAGGCGTAATACAGCTTCCAATCGTCCGTTTCTCCGACCTGAAGGAGTATATTTTCCTTTGCCGTATTATTGCCGAAGTTACATTTTCTGTCCGCGTTTCTGCTATTGACAAACTCGAGCTCCAACGGAGTAAGCTTAAGTGTAAACCTGTCGTTGTAGGCTTCGACGATTTTATCCATATCCTCGTCGTTGATCACTTTTTCGCTGTATGCGTCCTCGAGGTAATAACACTCGCCGTTTCTGACGACATACAGTCCGAGGTCATAGGGCACAGTCTGGGAGCCGCAGTGGAAAAGATAATTGCCTATATGGATCTGGTAATACTCGCAGGTTTCAGCACCCGTTGAAGCTCGGAACAGACAGAAATCGTCTATCTCCCAATAGCCCTGTATATGATTAACGAAGATACCGGAGGGATGATACTCGCAATCCTCCTTGAGCAGACGCAGACATTCCTCGCCTTTTTCGCCGTACTTATATTCAGCGGTAAAGCCGAGCTTTTTGCCCTCCTTTTCCGCTTTTCTGATATTATCGAGCAGATTTAACGAATCAATACCGTAAACAGATAATTTAGTCACAGGATAGACGTAGTCTCCCGCTACGTAAAGCAAACCGGTCTCGCCGACATTCTGTAAGGAAGCTGTGTTGACGTGGAAGGTAATGTCAACAAGATCGACGTCCTTAGCCTCCTGCTTCATTGTGTTCTCATTCGCGGCATAGAAAATATTATCGCCGAGGTCAACAATATATGTAACGTCATAGCCAAACGACTTGATGTGGTCGATATAGTCCTGCTCTGTCATCTTCTTTGTACCGGGAATGAGCTTAGCGAGCTCCTCCACCTCTATAAAGCCCATATTAACAGCATATCCGATACTGTAGATACTGTCATACTTTTCATGACCGGGGAGGTAGATATAGTAACCGACGTCCCTGCGCTCTGTATCAGACGCGGGATCCGCGTAGAACATATAGCCGTCAATAAGCTGCCTGGAGGGCTCATAGGTTGCGGGAACAACCTTGAATACAACCATTGCATCACTTTTATAGACGGTGATATAATCCTTGAAATTAGTTGAATTGACCTCAATTCCATTTTTCTTGTTAAAAAAGAACTTGTAATTTACAGCGTCGTAAAATTCCTGCGTGTACTCAAGCGCAGGGTAAGGATCAGTCGGAAGCGTCACGTCGGCAGTGTCCTCCGCGCTCACGGCTCCCGCGGGAATCGCCGCGCAAATCATAAGTACAGCAAGTATGATTGATAATAATTTCTTTGAGCTTTTCATAGTAAAACCTCCTTTAAAAGCCTTCTATAAATATAACCTTCAAAAATGCGATTTTGTGACATAATTTTTGAATTATTTCAATAAATAATTCGCTGCTTAAAAGCTTTACGATTTTAACGCAAACAATACTTTATCCCCCTTTTTATAAGGGCTGAATTTTGATTTCGGATTTTGATTTACTGCGATTTCAAACGAGCTCCGCTTTACATTTTCAATTTTGCCCCTAAGTATGATTTTATCGTCGTCATAATCATCTCTGCCTGCGAATACAGACATCTCGTCCTTTTTTATTTTGATATACAAATCAGTTTCCTTGCCGTCAGTATATGTACCGTCCTGTATAATTCTCCATTTATCCTTAACCGCGGACGCAAAGCTATCCTCATATTCCATATTAAAGCTTATTCTGCCGTCGGCACTCTCCCATATTTCTCCCGCGTAAACGCCGACGTCTACATATGATTCTCCCTTTGAAACAGTCAGCTCGGTAATGCCGGTTTTGTCCTCATCGCTATGATATGTAAACATCGTCAGGACGAACTCAAATGTGCCGTCGTCGGTCTTAACGGTTATAATTCCGCTTTCGCACTCATACGAATAACCATCATTGTCATCCTTTCCGCCCTCTCCTGAGCCGGCTTCATACTTTGTTTCAATTGATTCGGAATTATAAAACTCAAAGGCTTTGGTAAGCTGAGCCTTAACGTCAGTTTTTTGACGAACATACTTTGAAAAGAGCTTTTCTGCGTTCTGCAAATCCTTTTTATCAAAACATTCTATAAGCTTTTCGGCGGTTGTTTCTTCATTAAGCGTGCCGCCGAACAAAGAGCACGCGGTCAACGAGCAAAACATAATTAACGCAAAAATAACAGCTGTAAGCTTCTTCATAGCTATCCCCCTCTAATAATATAGACGAAACAAAACAGCCTTTCTATACTAAAAATATTATAACATTTTTATTTTCCGCTTTGTGCACAAAGTATACCTCTGAGATTTGTGCTAAATAACGAAAAAAACCGCCCGCTTAAAGCGGGCGGAAATCATATCTGATTATTTATTGAAGATTGACATAATATCGTAGAAGGTATCGTCGTCGTCATCTGTGCTGTCCTTCTCCTTGGTATCCTCTGTCTCGATAAAGATGTTGTCGTCGTCAGCGGCAGCCTTCGCCATTTCCTTACCGTCAGCGTTGAAGCCTGTCGCGATAACGGTTACGCTGATAGCGTCGTCCATATTCTCGTCGATTACGGCACCCCAGATGATGTTCGCGTCGTCGGAAACCTTGTCCTTGATCATTGTTGAAGCCGCGTCGATATCCTCGAGGCTGATATCGGGGGAAGCTGTGATGTTGATGATAACACCCTTAGCGCCGTCGATCGAGGTCTCAAGAAGCGGGCTGGAGATAGCCGCGTCGGCAGCCTCGATAGCCTTGTCCTTGCCTGTGGCGAAGCCCATACCCATATGAGCGTAGCCCGCGTCCTTCATTACGGATGTAACATCGGCGAAGTCGAGGTTTACCATACCGGGAACAAGGATGAGGTCCGAAATACTCTGAACGCCCTGGCGGAGAACATCGTCCGCTACGGCAAACGCGTTTGTGAGAGTGATCGGTGTATCGGAAACATATTTAAGTCTTTCGTTGGGAACGATGATCAGAGAGTCTACGCAGGCGGCGAGCTCCTGAATACCCTGCTCAGCCTGAGTCATTCTCTTTTTACCTTCAAAGGCAAAGGGCTTTGTCACAACAGCGGCTGTGAGAATACCCATATCCTTGGCAATCTTGGCTACTACGGGAGCAGCGCCTGTACCTGTGCCGCCGCCCATACCTGCGGTGACGAATACCATATCTGTATCTTTCAGCAGAGCGGCGATTTCTTCCTTGCTCTCCTCAGCGGCCTTCTGACCGATTTCGGGCTTAGAGCCTGCGCCCTTACCTCTTGTGAGCTTTTCGCCGATCTGAATTGTCTGTGAAGCCTTGGATAATCTGAGTACGTGGTCATCGGTATTAATGGCGATGAACTCTACGTTCTTAACCTCCATTGTTACCATACGGTTAACAGCGTTGCCGCCGCCTCCGCCGACACCGATTACCTTTATTACAGGCATGTACTCACTTTCCATTTCTAAAGCAAAAGCCATTTTTACTTCCTCCTTGACGTTTATATGTTAGACATTACTTTTAATCGCAAATAATTCATAATATTCTACCATATTAAAGTACCATAAAATTTCTTAAAAGTAAATATAAATTAAAAAATTTTAACTAATAGGCTAAAAATGTTACCTATTAATGCGGTTTTCGGGATATTTCTTACGATATAGTAACTGTCAGACGATTATTCCTGATTTTCTTCCTGTCCGTCATCCTGAACGGCTTCCTCATTATCCTCCTGAGCCTCGTTTTCCTGAGCCTCATTCTCCTGTCCCTCGGGTACCTCGTTGAAATACTCGCTGGGATCGGCGGTAGTAGCCTCGGTAGCGATGAAGTTGGTGCGGACAGTCTCTGTTTCCGTAGCGCCCGGCTCGGTAGTCGGAGCCTCGGTCGTATCCTCATCATCCTCGGCGGTGACCTCGGTGAAATAGGACTTCTTGCTTTCGGTCACGCCCGAAACATTGAGCACGCCGCGTATCGTGCGGGCATTGTTCGGGTCGAGCTTTTCCTTGATAATCGTGAAAGCCGTCCTCAGCTTGTAGTCTATCTTCTCGGGAACGCCGATTTTTATTACAATACGGTTGTCGTATGTGATAGTTATATTGGTGAGCTTCTGTATATTGATGCCCGTGATATCCTCGTAGTTGTGGGTGGTTATCGACTCGTTGATGTCCTGCATAGCGTCGGTGTAGCTCTTTTCCTCAAACTCGACGCGCTCGCCGATTTCGGTGGATTTGAGCTTGGGAGCGTTGACGAACATCAGGTTATCGGGCTTTTTATCGACCTTTTCAAGAATCGTGCCGTCCTCGCTGACGAGGTAGTAAGCTCCGTCGCTCTTGATTGAGCTTGAAGCGACCTCGTTGTCGATATAAATGACGAGGGTATCGGGGATCTCAAAGCCGATTTTCGTTTTCCTGACGTATGGCAGGCTGTCGGTGACGTTCTTCGCGTTGCCGAACATACTCGCCATAAAGATGTTCTCGCCCTCGGTGACTCCCGCGAGCCTGATGATCTTATCATCCTCGTAGAAATCGTTGCCCCTGACGACGATTTTCTCGGTCTTAAAGAGAACCGTAAGTGAGAGCACAATGCCGATTATGAGAACCACGGCTATGATCGACACGTAGGTCATGATCCTGCGGAAGCGTCTCTGCTGCGGTGAAAGCGGCTTAGGCTGAGCCTTCTCACGCTTTTTACGCTGCTTGCGAGCCTGCTCCTTACGGACGGCGACCTCGTCAACGTAAAATCCGCCCTTGTGCTCGGTCGGATTCATATCGCGAACGCGCTTATCTGTTTCACGCTCGATGATATCGGGAATCGACTTCTTCCTTTGCTTTTTGGGCTTGGGATAAGGCTTCTGCTTAGCCTTAGGTTTAGGAGCCTGAGCAGGCTTACGCTTGGGAGCCTTAGTCGGCTTCTGTTTTGGCTTGTGATGCTTCTGAGGAGGCTTTTCGGGACGCGCGGGAATCTCTACGACAATGTGAGAATCCTGACCGCGTTTACGAGCCTGCTTACGCGCTTCCTCACGGTAGCGGGCGTCCTTGCGGGCTTTTTTACGGTCAAGCTCGCGCTGCTTGCGGCGCTGACGTTCCATCGCCTGACGCTCCTTGGGCGTGAGCTCGCGGCGACGGCGCGGTCTTTGTTCGTCCATTACACTTCCTCCTTTCACAAACTTCCTTCGGTCAGAGCTCTGACCGTTCGTTTTCCTATTTTTTCATATACACCAAATTTATATCTTAACTATATCGGCTCCGAGTGAGCCGAGCGTTAAATCGAAGTTTTCATATCCTCTCTCGAGGTAGCTTATGCCGTGGAGCTCGCTTTTGCCCTCCGCGGCGAGTGCCGCGACAATCAATCCCGCGGCGCCTCTGAGCTCCTGAGCCTCAATACAGGCTCCGTAGAGCTTTTCAACGCCCTTGACGACGGCGACCCTGCCCTCGACGTTGATATCCGCTCCCAGACGGCACAGCTCGCCGACGTGCTTGAAGCGGTTCTCAAAAATATTCTCGACTATCACCGCGCTTCCGTCTGATACGGCGGACATCGCCATCACGGGCGCCTGAGCGTCGGTCGGAAATCCGGGGTACGGCATTGTGCGTATCAGCGACACGGCGCGAAGCCTTTCGGGAGCCTTGAATCGCATACAGCCGTCGCGGCAGATTATCTCACAGCCGGCTTCAACGAACACGGGGATGATAGAGCCGAGGTGAGAACGGGAGATCCCGTCCAGATATATACAAGAACCCGTAACCGCCGCCGCGGACATCAGAGTCGCCGCGACAATACGGTCGGGAATTATGCTGTGTGAAACGGCGTTAAGCGAATCGACGCCGTTGATTACTATTGTGCCCTCGCCCGCTCCGTAGATTTCCGCGCCCGCCTCTGTAAGATAATCGCAGAGGTCGCGGATCTCAGGCTCACGCGCGGCGTTTGTAATAGTGGTTGTGCCCTTCGCGAGTACGGCGGCGAGTATGATATTCTCGGTAGCTCCGACGCTCGGGAACGACAGCGCTACAGGCGCTCCCGTAAGTCCCTTATCGGCGCGGCACTCAATTATGCCGTAGCGTTCGGTGATTTCCGCGCCCATCGCCCTGAGAGCCTTGAGGTGCAAATCAATCGGACGCGGACCGAGCTCGCATCCTCCGGGAAAGCTCAGCAGAGCTCTTCCGCATCTCGAGAGCAGCGCTCCGAGGAAGATTATCGAGCCGCGCATCTCGCGCATAAACTCGTCGGGAATATCGTATTTATTCAAGCCGTCGCAGCTGACAAGCGCGGCGCCGTTCTGAACGCAGGCTTTACAGCCGAGAAAGCGGAGAATCCTCAGAGCAATATCCACGTCGGAAAGCGACGGACAGTTGAAGAGGATATTCTCCCCTTTTGTAAGTAAGGTCGCGGCGAGGATCGGCAGGGAGCTGTTTTTTGAGCCTTGAACCTCAACCGCTCCGTCAAGCCTTTTTCCGCCGTTGATTATATATCGTGACACCAAAAGCACCCCTCGCAAGAGTATTACCCTACATATTATGAAAGGGATATGCTTTTGTGACTTCAGATTATTTTATACGTGACCGAGCACGCTTCTGATAACCGAGTAAATTCTCTCATTGGCGTCGATAATCGCCATTTTGCGAGAATTGGCGGTGTATTCCATAAGCTTTTCGGGATTCTGGAGCAGGGAGTCAACCTTCTCGATAACGAGCTCCTCGGTAAGATCCTTCTCCTCGATAATCTCGGCGGCCCTGTTGTTAACAAGCGCCATAGCGTTGTGATACTGGTGATTCTCCGCGACATTGGGCGACGGAATAAGGATCGCGGGCTTGCCGAGAGCCTGAATCTCAGAAAGCGTAATAGCTCCCGCGCGTGAGATAACAAGGTCGGCGGCAGCCATACAGGTCGCCATATTGTCGATATACTCTCTTACGTCGAGGTTGGGGCACTCCTCGATATCGGTGCCCTTCTCCTTGACTAAGTCAGGGAACCACAGACCGTTTCTGCCGTAGCCGTGGATATGCTGATACTTCTGATCCTGACCGCTTCTGGCGATAAGTCCGGCTACTCCCTCGTTTATCATCTTGGCTCCGAGAGAGCCGCCGAAGGATAGAACTACAGGTCTGTTGTCAAGCCCGAGCTCCTCTCTGGACTTGTCCTTATCAGCGGCGATGATCTCGCTGCGGACAGGGTTGCCCGTTACGACGTAGTTGCAGTTTTTATCAAGATATTTTTCAGCGCCCTTGACGGCGAGCATTACCTTCTTCGCGCTCTTTGAGAGCATCTTATTTGTAACGCCCGGATAGGCGTTCTGCTCGTGGATGATCGTGGGAATACCCATCTTAGCCGCCTCTCTGAGCACGGGACCGCTGACATAGCCGCCTGTGCCGATTACGATGTCGGGTCTGAAATCCTTAATGATCTGTCTTGCCTCACGCGAGGACGAGAAGGTGCGCTTGACAGTGAGAACGTTCTGCTTGAGCGCCTCAAAGCTTACTCTGCGCTGGAAGCCGCTTATGGTGATGAACTGCATATTGAAGCCAGCCTTGGGAACAAGTGTCTGCTCCATACCACCGCGGTTTCCGACAAAGAGGATTTCCGCGTCGGGATTCTTCTTCTTAACATATCCCGCGATAGCAAGCGCCGGATTGATATGACCGGCTGTACCGCCGCCGGCGAATAATAATTTCATAAAATGACCTCCTCTTTGCAGTCTTATACTATTGTTTTTCTATATTAGCCGTTCGTGAAATGGACAGTATCAGTCCCATCTGGGCGAGAAGCATGATCAGCGAGCTTCCGCCGAACGAGAAGAACGGCAGTGAAATACCTGTGTTAGGCAGCCAGTCGGTGATAACGAGGATGTTGAGCACAACCTGAATACCGATCTGTGACGAAAGACCGATTCCGAGCAGCTTGCCGAAGCGATCCTTTGAACGAAGGCTGAGGGTGATTCCTCTCCAAACAAGCAGAGCGAAAATCAGCAGTATAATCAGCGCGCCGACAAAGCCCAGCTCCTCGCACACAACCGCGAATACAAAGTCGTTCTGCGGTTCGGGAAGGTAGAGATACTTTTGTCTTGACTGACCGAGACCGAGTCCGAACAGTCCGCCCGAGCCAATGGCGTACAGCGAGTTTCTTGTCTGCCATGTCGTCTGCCACATTTCCTCGGTCGTATAAATGAGCGCCTGTCCCCAGCCCTCCATACGCGTCATAGCGTATGTGAGGATTCCCGTTACCCACGCTACGATTACGGCTAATACAAGGAAAATACCGCCGAGGGCGAGGTAAAAGGATTTCATTCCGCTGATGTAAAGCATTACGATCGTCAGAATACCTATGATAACAATACCCGAATAGTGAGGCTCCAGAACAAGCAGAGCCGCGGTCGAGCCGAAGATCGCAAATCCGGGCAGGACGCTGTATTTGGCGTATTGCATTTTGTCGTAATACAAGCTGCCCCAGTGCGCGAAGAAAAGAATAATCGCGAATTTTGTGATCTCGGACGCCTGAATATTGATAGGTCCGATCTCAAACCAGCGGTGTACGTTTCCCGGCACAAGCAGTACGACGACAAGCGCTAAGTAGGATATACCAAGCATAATAGGCGCGAGCTTGTGGAGCTTGTTGTAGTTAAAGAATGAAACGAGCAGCATAGCCGCCACGCCGATAGCGGCGTATATGAGCTGACGGCGGATATAGAAGTAGCTGTCGTTGATTCTCGAGCTGTAGTAGGCTGTCGGGTAGCTCGCGGAGAACATCATAATCATTCCGATTATGAGAAGAACGATTACGAGCAGGAGGAAAGGCAGGTCAAGACCCATACCTCTCTCAAACAGCTTCGCCTTAACGCGCGAGCGGCGTTTTCTTCCCTGAGGATTGCCGCGTCTCTCAGACTGAGCCTGAGCTCTTCTCCGCCTGTTATTCAGTTTTTCGTCATATAACTTGTTTACGTCAGCCTGACGCATAACCTGAGCAAACGGTAACATACAATCCCTCTGAAAATCTATAAGTTTTTATACTCCGAAGTAGACGAGTACAAACGATATAATTCCGAATACAACCGTAACCGCGCTGAACACGGAAACGATTTTGACCTCTGACCAGCCGCACATCTCAAAGTGGTGGTGGATCGGGCTCATCTTAAAGAGGCGCTTGCCGTGAGTGAGCTTGAAGTAAGCCACCTGAAGCACAACAGAGCCGATCTCGCAGAGATAAACGATGCCGAGCGGCAGAAGCAGTACGGGCATATTAACAGCAAACGCGAGCGCGCATACTATACCGCCGAGGAAGAGCGAGCCCGTGTCGCCCATAAACACCTTCGCGGGATGGAAGTTCCACACGAGGAAGCCGAGGCATCCGCCCGCGACCGCCGCAGCCATAAAGGTAACTCCCATAAAGCTTATCAGGCTTGCGATAAGCATAAAGAACAGCGCGACAAAGAATGTAATTGACGCGTCGAGTCCGTCGATACCGTCGGTGAGATTGACCGCGTTTACAACGCCAACGATCACAACCGCGAAAATAATATAATAGAACCATCCAAGGTCTATCTCGCCAACGAAAGGAATGACTGTTGTCGTGCCGCAGCCCATAAAGCCGAGAACAGCGAGATAAGCGATCGTCACCGCGAACTGAAATACGAGCTTCTGAATAGCCGTAAGTCCGAGGTTACGCTTCTTTACGACCTTGATATAATCGTCGATAAAGCCGATAGCGCTGTGTCCGAGCGCGAGTCCGAGACCCGCGAACACATACGTCACCATCTTGAAGGGATCCTCCTGATAAACGCCGATAATGTTGGGACCGATGAAGTAATAGAGAAGCACGCTGATTATCGTGACCGTAACCGAGCCCACGATAAACATAATGCCGCCCATTACGGGAGTGCCCTGCTTATCCTTATGCCATGAGGGACCTTCCTCGAGGATCGTCTGTCCGAAGTTGAGCTTGTGCAAAAACGGGATAAGAAACTTTCCCAGAACAGCCGTGATCACAAACGACAGAAGCGCCGTGGCGAATGTCCAGATTCCAAAGGTCATAAATTAACAGTCCTTTCTTTTATATAAAGTGGTTATATAAAATATCTTTAGTCGTGTACAACGGTTCCGCCGCCGAACTTGACGGAAATAACCGTACCTTCCTTAACCTCCGAGCCGGGCGCGATACTCTGCGACGTTGAAACTGAGTTTCCGCTCGAGGTAACGCCCGTGAAGCTTACGTTCAGACCGTAGTCTGAGGCGAGGTTATTGACGGTGTCTACGCCGTAGCCCACCATATCGGGAACCGTAACCTTATTCTTTCTCGATTCCTTATCCGTGTACAAAACAACGTTGCCGCCCGTGGGGATCTTTGACGCGGCTGACGGGATCTGAGAGATAACCTTACTGCCGCTGCCCTTAACGGTAGTTGTGAAGCCGTCGTCCTTTGCCGCGGACTGAGCCTTCTTGACCGTAAGTCCTACGTATGAGCCCGCGACCGTATCGACGTATTTCTTTTCATTGTCCGAGTATTCCGCCTGAATCTCAAGATAAGGCAGAACCTCGCTCATAATATCAACAAATACAGGCGCCGAGACCTGACTTCCGTAGTAGGAAGCGCCCGTCGGTGTATCAAAGAATATCAGGCACGCGACCTGAGCGTCATCGGCGGGGGCAAAACCGCAGAATGAGGCGATATAGTCCTTGTGGCCTGAACGCGAGGTACCGATTTTCTCCGAGGTACCCGTCTTACCGCCGACTCTGTAGCCCGCGACATAGCCGTTGTTACGTCCGCCCTGGATCGTATTCCTCTCAAGGTACGAGCACATTTTATCAGCCGTTTCCTTGGAGATAACCTGACGCTTGTATGTGGTTTCCGTATTTTTGACAACGTTGCCGTCAACGTCGGTGATCGTCTGAACGACATAGGGCTGTACGACCTTACCGCCGTTCGCGATCGAAGCGCATGCGGTGAGCATCTGGATCGGCGTGATCGAGAAGCCCTGACCGAAGGATGAAATCGCGAGGTCAGTCTCGCTCATCTTGTTATCCTTAAAGAAAAGGTCGTCGGATTCGCCGGGGAGATCGATTCCCGTAGGCTCCGAGAAGCCGAACGCCTCGTAATACTTGAAGAACTTTTCGGCGCCTACAAGGTTGCCTATCTGAATGAAGGCGGGGTTGCAGGAATTGGCGATAGCCTGGAAGAAGTTCTGCGAGCCGTGACCTGCCGTATAGTGACAGTGAATGTTGTGGTCGTAGATCGTCACGGAACCGCCGCAGTAGAACGTGGAGTTGTCGTTGACCTTGCCCTCGTTGAGCGCCATTGACGCGGTACACATCTTGAATACCGAGCCGGGATAGTAGGTGTCGGCGATAGCCTTGTTACGCCACATAGCAGACAGCGCCGCGGATTCAGCCTCAGCGCGCTTTTCCTCGGTATCAAGCTTCTTGATAGCGTCAAGATCGGCGTCCGAGAGATCGTAGGGCTTGTTAAGGTCATAGCCGTCGGCGGTTACCATAGCGAGAATACCGCCCGTGTTGACGTCCATAATGATACAGACGCCGCGGTTTACGACCTGATTTTCCGCTAAACCGCGTTTCATATATTTTTCCGCGATCGACTGGATAGTCTCGTCGATCGTCAGCGTAATGCTGTTTCCGTCCTTAGCCTCGACGTTCTGCTCATACTGGAAGGGCATATCCGTCTGATTTGCGTTACGCGCGGTGATGATTCGACCGGGAGTACCCGTAAGATACTTGTCATACTGATACTCAACGCCCTCAAGCCCCTGATCGTCCGAGCCTGTGAAGCCGATAACCGACGCCGCCAGATCCTCGTAGGGATAGTAACGCTTGTAGTCGTCGATCAAAGAGATCAGACCGCCGAGCTTCTTATACTTTTTGGTAAGCTGCTCGACGAAGGAGAGAATCTTTTCTCTCTCGTTGCTTTCGATCTTCCTCTTGATCACGACGTAATAAGATTCCTGCTTAGTCTTTTTATATAAGTCCTTGTAATCCAGACCGAGAATCTTGGAGAGATTCTGAGCTACGTACTCCCTCTGCTCATTACTCTCAAAGTAAATCGGAGAAAGAACGACTCTCCATACAGAAGCCGACTGAGCCAGAATCTTACCCTTGGCGTCATAAATCGAGCCGCGCTTTGAGTTGATGGTGGTATCGACGAGCTGCTGCTCAACCGCCTTCTCCTGAAGCTCCGCGCCCTGTATAAGCTGGAGATATCCGATGCGCAGAACGATAGCGCCGAAGCCCAATACAAGAATAAGCAATATTAGAATTGTAGTCCGGAAGCGAAGGAGCTGCAAAACGCCCTTTTCCGATCGCTTCTTACGGTTTTTCGCCATATTGTCTCCTTCTTATCATACCTGTTAATAAAGCTAAAAAGAGTTAAGACAATAATCCTAACTCTTATTACATAACATATTTATTAAGTTAGCCGCAATGTTATGACCAAAGTCCTGTTATAGCGTTAATAATTTTCTGGAAGAAATTCTGATTCGCTTCTTCTGAGATTTCGGCCTTATCGCCCTTAGACAGAGAAATAAACTCCTTCTGAGCATTCTCAGCCTTACTCATACCGAGATTATCTCTCGCGTACTTTTCAATATCATTTGTGGTAAAGTCAGCCTGCAGCGACATCAGCTGCTGAGTATATGTACTCTGAGCGTTTCTGAGATCAGCCTTTGCGTTGATTATCTGCTGATTGAGCTCGGTGAGCTGAACCTGTCCGATAATAATCGCCGAAACAATTACGGTAATTACCACACACGCCACAGAACCAATAAATAATTTTAAAGGGTTATGCTTTCTTCTTCGGATCTTAACGATTGCCTCTTGGGGCATCGAGACAACCTTGTTGCCTTTTTTATGTTCAGTTTTCTTTTTCTTTTTGGGCAGCTTCTCAGCGGCATTGTCGCTGAACAATTCTAAATTGTATGCTGCGTTTCTATTTTCATATGCCATCATAATACCTCAACGGTTATCTATTTTACAACAAAATTAACCGGATATATTTCCGTAATGCAAAAATATTACAAATAATTAATTTTTATTTTATTTTTAATTCTTATCAAGAATTATTTTATTATTCTGTGTCGGAACAATACAGAATATTGGGCTTAAACAGTGGGTTTAACACAACCTATTGTGGTTTCGCTGTTTTTACAACGCTGTTATATTCTAACTCAAATTGTAACGATTGTCTAGGTCAAATCAAGAATTTTCATCGATTTTTTCACAAATTCTTAGTTTTGCACTTCTGGAGCGCGGATTTGTGGAAACTTCTTGGTCATTTGCGACAATGGGTTTTCGGCTTACGGGACGAGCCTTCGGTTTTTTGCCGCAAACGCATACGGGAAAGTCCGGCGGACAGGTACAACCCTCGTACCATTTCGCCATAGTTTTCTTTACGATCCTGTCCTCAAGCGAGTGAAATGTGATTACAGCGAGCCTTCCGCCCGGGCTGAGAAGGCTGAACGCGTCCTCCAAGCCCGCTTCGAGCGCGTCGAGCTCGTGATTGACCTCGATCCTGAGCGCCTGAAAGGTTTTTCTGGCGGGATGACCGTTGCGCCTTACTCTTTCGGGAACCGAGTTCCTGATTATATCGGCAAGCTCAAAGGTCGTCTCTATAGGCTTTTCCTCCCTGCGCTTAACAATCGCGCGGGAGATCGAGTCGGCGTATTTTTCCTCGCCGTAGGTGTGGATTATACGGCTGAGCTCCTTCTGGCTGAGCGTATTGACCAGCTCCGCCGCCGATGTGCCCGACTGAGACATTCTCATATCGAGAGGAGCGTCCTCGTGAAACGAAAAGCCCCGCTCGGCAGTGTCAAGCTGATGGGACGATACGCCTATATCCAGAAGAACTCCGTCTACCTGACATATTCCCCTCTGAGCGAGAAGCTTTTTCATATCGCAAAAATTACCTTTTATTATTATTGAGTTTTCATTGTCCTGAAATCTCTGCTTAACAGCCCTGATAGCGTCGGGATCCTGATCAATCGACACAAGCTTCCCGTTCTTCAGACGGCTGAGGATCTCAGCGGAATGACCGCCGCCTCCGGCTGTGCCGTCAACATAAACACCATTTGGCTTTATGTTAAGTCCTTCGATAGTCTCGTTAAGCAGAACGGGGATGTGTGTGAATTCCATTTTACTGCCTTTCTACAGACTTAACATCTCGAGAGCCGCCTGAGCGACCTCCTCATTAGCCGTAAGCATTTCTTCAAATTTAGTCTTGTCCCAGATTTCGATACGGTTGTCCATACCTACTACCACCGCTTCCTTTTCAAGTGAAGCGATTTGTCTGAGCTTCTGCGGAATGGGGATTCTGCCCTGTGAGTTGGGAGAAACCTCAACCGCGGTGGAAATAATGGAATACTGGAGCGCGAGAGCAGCCTTTGCGGGAAGCGCCTTGATGTTCTCACGGAGCTTATCAAACTCCTCAAGCGAAAGAACCTGAGCGCAGTCCTTGAAGCCCTTGGCGATAATAAAGGTCTCGCCGAGCTGTTCACGGAAACGGGACGGCAAAACTATTCTGCCCTTTGAGTCAATGCTGTGATCTGATGTACCTGAGAACATTTTTGCCACCTCCTTCTCCTGTATCGTCCTCATTTGCCACAAAGCAATCATCGAAAGCCACTTTGTGACACTAATTGCCACCTTGTAATCTATTATATACTATGGGAAACGAAATTGCAAGAAAAAAGTTACATCATTTTTACCAAAAAACAAGCACGGCTTTTGTAAGGTTTTACTCAAAATATGTGGTTTTTGTAACATTTACGGAATAAACGGCGTCACCGACGGCTTTTCTACGCTCAAATTATACAAAAAAGGTGTCAGAGTCCGCCCTGACACCTTTATCCTATATACATTATATATAACAAAAAGCTGCCGCTTACGCGACAGCCTCTAAAAACTGATTTATTTCATTGATGATTTGAAGTTCTGGCGAGCTTTGCGGATTTCCTGAGCGCTCTGAGTAATAGCGTCGTCGGTTCTCTTCATAAGATCCTCAACGTAGCTGTTGGCGGCGCGGTGCATCTCCTGAGAC
>CACYDB010000060.1 GCA_902773035.1 uncultured Ruminococcus sp.
ATAACCTGAGCGGAGCATATATGCTCCGCTCATTTTTTACGCAAAAATTCGGTCGTGCGGAAAATTACCGCACGACCGTAATTTTTTAAGTTAATTCCGAATTACGCATTCCGCATTCCGAATTGATCAAATCCCCATAATCTCCTTCATTGACTTTTCGAGATTATCCGTAATCTTCTGAGCGTCATCCTTATCCTTGCCTACGGCTGTGAGATAAATCTTGATCTTAGGCTCTGTGCCGCTGGGACGAACGATTGCCATATTATCGCCCTCAAGGTTGTACTGGAGAACGTTGGACTTGGGAAGATTGATAACGGTTTCCTCACCGCTCGCGATATCCTTTGCCACGCTGAGCTTGTAGTCGGCTGTACCCGTTACCTTAAAGCCCGCGACCTCGGTCGGAGCGTTATCTCTGAGAGCGGACATAATATCCGCCATCTTCTGCATACCCTCGCTGCCCGAGAACTCAAATGAGAGAGTTGTGTTCTTGTAATAGCCGAACTCCTCGTAAAGTCCGTCGATAACCTCGGCGAGAGATTTACCCTGCTTCTTAAAGGTCGCCGCCATTTCGCAGATAAGCATCGAAGCGACTACTGCGTCCTTATCGCGTACATATGTACCCGCGAGGTAGCCGTAGCTCTCCTCAAAGCCGAATACATAGTTGCTCTCCTTACCCTCTTTCTCAAGGTTGAGGATGATTTCGCCGATATACTTAAAGCCTGTGAGCACGTTCTTGAGCTCAGCGCCGTATTTCTCGCAGAGCTTTTCAACGAGCTTGCTTGTAACGATCGTCTTAACGACAACGGGATTCTCGGGGAGAGTTCCGTTAGCCTTGCGGTTTGAGAGGATAAAGTCGGTGAGCATTACGCCGTCCTCATTACCTGAGATAAGGCGATAGCTTCCGTCGTAATCCTTAACCGCGATACCTACGCGGTCTGAGTCTGGGTCTGTAGCGAGAAGCAGGTCGGGCTGAACCTTTTCGCAGAGGTCAAGTCCCTTCTGCAGAGCCTCGCGGATCTCGGGGTTGGGATAAGGACAGGTTGTAAAGTTGCCGTCGGGCATTTCCTGCTCGGGAACAACAGTTACGTCCTTAACGCCGATTTCGTCGAGAATACGGCGAACGAGCTTGTTACCCGCGCCATTTAAGGGTGTATAAACAACGCTGAGATCGGCGCCCTCGCATACTCCGGGATTGATCTGCTGCTTTTTAACTTCCTCGATATAGCTTGTGTATACCTCGTCCTTGACATACTCGACAAGACCCTTTTCAATAGCCTCGTTAAGCTTCATCGTCTTAACGTCGTCGAACATATCAATTCCGCAGATTTCGTCATAAACCGCTCCCGCGGCAACGTCGGTCATCTGACAACCATCCTCGCCGTAAGCCTTGTAGCCGTTATAGGCGGCAGGGTTGTGAGAAGCCGTTACCATAACGCCCGCCTGACAGCCAAAGTAGCGTACAAGATATGAAAGTACAGGCGTGGGCTGGAGCTCGGTTGTGATGTAAGCCTTGATACCGTTGGCGGCGAGAACCTTTGCCGCCTCAAGCATAAATACGTCAGCGTTGATACGGCTGTCGTGAGAAATAGCGACTGCGCCGCCGCCGTATTTTTTGAGCACGTAATTCGCCATACCCTGAGTAGCCTGACGAACAACGTAGATATTCATTCTGTTAGTACCCGCGCCGAGAATACCTCTGAGGCCGGCTGTACCGAACTCAAGGCTTCTGTAGAAGCGCTCGTAAATCTCTTTATCGTTTCCTTCTATCTGTCTGAGCTCCTCGGCAATCTGAGCGTCCTCATCCGCTTTTTCAAGCCAGAGCTTATAATTCTGCATATAATCCATAATAACAGTCCTCCAATACAAAAGAGTTTTTTAGGAATAAACCTATACGGATATATAATACCACAATGTTATACTTATTTCAATTATTTTACGAAAAAATACTAAAAAAGTTTAAACTTTACAGTTTTAACATAATTCTTGATTTTATTAAAGAAGTATAGTATTATATTATGGATTGAAAATAAGGAGGTTTTCTTTTATGGAAGATTTTGAAAAGAAAGACTTAACCGAAAACGAAGCCGAAGCGGAAGTCAAGACTGACGACGTACAGGCTGAGGTTGATACAACTCTCGAGGCAGCCGCTGAGGCTGTTGAGGAAAATGCTGAGGAGACTGTAGAGACAGCCGTTGATACCGCTGACGACGCGCAGGCTTTATCCGACGATACAGCCGCAGACGGTTTCTCATTCGACGCTCCCGCGGTTGAAGAACCCGTAAAGAAGAAAAAGAAAATTCAGGTACCGATCATCATCGCGGGAATCATTCTTGTAGCGGCGATTATCGCGGGCGCTGTATTCTTCATCTTCTTCAACAACAGCGTTGTAGGAACATGGGTCGAGGCTGAGAGCGCGTCATCCGACGAGGCTAACGGCGGCACAGGCTCAACGCTTCGCTACTACACCTTTGAGAAGGACGGCACGGCGAAGATCTCACTCGGCACAATGCAGGTTGTCGGAGACTGGAGCTACGCTAACGAGGATTCCTCAACTACCGACCAGCCGGGCAACACGATCAACGTAAACATTTCCTACTTCTTCACAGGCACCTTCAAGATCGACGTTCAGGGCAATGCGATCACAGGCAAGACTCTGACACTCGAGGGCTACGGCAGCAAGATCAAATTCAACAGCGCTACACAGCCCGCTTCAAGCCTTAAGGTCAGCGAGAAGTTTGACCCGAAGAACGAAGCAGTCGGCGTATGGAAGAATACGGAGCAGAACGTTACATACACCTTCAAGGCTGACGGAACCTGCAACCTCAACCAGATGGATATGCTGATCATCGACGGCGTATACACTGTTGACAAGAAGAACGGCAAGGTAAAAATCACTTACGTCGAGGAAAAGGAAAACACGATCGACATCGATTACAAGACTTCCTCAGACAAAAAGTCAATTACCTTCTCGGGACTTGAATACAAGAAAGTAACCGAATAATTTAAAAGCGGGCGTCAACTCGACGCCCACTCTTTTTTTCTCAATCAGAAAGCCGCCGCGTAATTCGCGACGGCTCTTGTTTATATTTTCTCCATTTTACTGAAATTCGCCATAAGCGTTTTTGTACCGACCTTTTCAAAGGCTATTTCAAGCATTGTATCTCCGCCCATTTTAGTCGCCTTGAGGACTACTCCCCTGCCGAACGTCTTATGCAGGACGTTTTCGCCGACCGAATAACTGACCGCAGTTTTCTGCGCGGAGCGGTTGAACGACGGCGCAATCTTCGGGTTATAGTTATACGACGACGGCGTATTGCCGACGCTTACCCTGCCCGAGCTGAATGACGAGCCTGTCTGAACAGGCGCCGCGCTTCCAAAACCTCCCGTACGCTCAACAAGATTTTTCGGGATTTCCTCAACAAACCGCGAGGGAGCGTTGTGGGTTGTGGAGCCGAAGAGCATACGGCTTCTTGTATTTGTAATATAGAGCTTTTCTTTGGCGCGGGTAATGCCTACGTAGGCGAGCCTGCGCTCCTCATTTATCTCGTCGGGATTGCTGAAAACAGCCATTCCGGGAAAAACTCCCTCCTCCATTCCGGCGATAAACACAACGGGAAATTCCAATCCCTTAGCGCTGTGCAGAGTCATCATAATAACCGTGTCGGAAGCGGAATCGTAATTATCAACGTCTGTCATCAGAGAGATTTCCTCAAGGAACGATGAAAGATCGGCTTCGTCGCCGTACTCGTTCTCAAACTTTACGATATTTGTCATCAATTCCTCGATGTTCTCAATACGGACGTCGGCATTTTCCTTCTCGCGTCTGAGATACTCGCGGTAGCCCGTATGCTCCAGAATAAGCTCATAAAGCTCGGCGAGCGTGTAATCTCCGCCCGACTCGGCTTCTCTGAGACCTTCAATCAGCTTTACGAACCCGTCAAACTTCGCCGCGGCTCGTGAAAGCTCGGGATAATCGCACGCGTTACGGATAATATCGTACTCGCTCTTATCCTCGCGCGCGGCGATCTCCCCCACCTTTTCCATAGTGGTCTTGCCGATAGCTCGCTTGGGAACGTTGATGATTCTGTTAAGACGTATATTGTCGTGAGGGTTGTCGATTACGCGCAGATAAGCGGTCATATCCTTGATTTCCTCGCGGTCGTAGAAGCGGTGACCGCCGAGGATCCTGTGCGGAATACCCGCGCGGGCAAAGGCTGATTCGAGCGCGTTTGACTGAGCGTTCATACGGTACAGCACGGCGTAGTCGGAATAGTTACGTCCCTCCGCGACCCCGTCGAGCACGATGTCGGCGATATAACGCGCCTCCTCGGTCTCCGAGCCCGCTGTATGAACGGTGATTTTATCGCCGTTCTTATTTTCCGTCCAGAGAGTTTTGCCCCTACGCGCGGTATTGTTCTTGATAACGCCGTTAGCCGCGTCGAGAATAGTCTTTGTACTGCGGTAATTCTGCTCCAGGCGGATAACCTTCGCGTTTTTGAAGCTCTTCTCAAACGACAGAATATTCTCAATAGTCGCGCCGCGGAACTTGTAGATACTCTGGTCGTCATCGCCGACAACACAGAGATTCTGCGACTTCGCCGCGAGCATCGACACAAACTCATACTGAACCTTGTTTGTATCCTGATATTCGTCCACCATAATGTACTTAAAGTGATTCTGATAATACTCCAGAATATCCGCCTCCTGCTTGAACAGGCGCACGGTGTTGAGGAGCATATCGTCAAAGTCCATAGCGTCCGAGTTTACAAGCTCCGCCTGATACAGCTTATATACATTGGCGATTTTCTTTTTGCGGTCGTCAAACTGAGCCGTCTTGAGCATATCCGAGGGCGTGAGCATTTTATCCTTAGCCTTTGAGATCTCGCCGAGGACAGACTTTACGGGCAAAAACTTCTCGTCGATATTAAGCTCCTTGAGGATTTTTTTGACAAGGCTCTTCTGGTCGGCGGAATCATAGACTGTAAAGTGGCTCGAGTAGCCGATCCTGTCACCGTAGCGGCGCAGAATACGTGCGCAGGTCGAGTGGAAGGTCGCCGCCCATATATCATCGCCGTCAACAACGGCGTCGCAGATTCTCTCCTTAAGCTCGCCCGCCGCCTTATTAGTAAACGTAATGGCAAGTATCTGCCACGGCTGACAGAGTCCGCTCTGCAAAATGTACGCAATACGGTTAACAAGCACTGTAGTCTTGCCCGAACCCGCTCCGGCGAGAATAAGCAGAGGTCCCTCTGTACAGAAAACAGCCTTCCGCTGCATATCGTTCATATGTGAAAAATTGTCCTTGATATCCATCTAATCTCTCATTTCATAACGTAGTGAATAGATTATAACACAAAAAAAGAACAGTCTCAACTTACAAAATTGAGACTGTTCATTCGATTTTAGAATATTATCCGATTGCTTCGTTAACAACCCTGACGATATCGTCATAACCATCGGCTACGATCATAATAACATAGTTGCCCGAGGTCGTGACCTTGCACTTCTTTGCCATATCATACTGCTCGGCGCTGTAGGACGCGTACTGGCTTATAATAGAGCCGTAACGCTCGTCGAGCTTTTCCTTAACGTCCTTAGCGGCTTTATTGTCAACCGCCTCGACAAGCACGATTTCAACCGCCGCGGTTGAAGCGTCGGTATTGATTTCACCCGCGAACTGCTTTACGTCATCCTCTTCGATTTCGTAATAATCGTTGAGCTCCGACTTATCCTTTAGCTCGGTAAGTCCCTGAGTAGCCTTGGGGAATTTCGAGTTGATGTCGGAAAGCACCTTAGAGAGCTCCGCGTTCTTAGACGAGCATGAAGCGAAACACAGCGCGGCAATAATAACCGCCAATGCGGATACGAGTATTCTTTTCATATTGATTACCTCCCAAAATTCTTTAAAA
>CACYDB010000061.1 GCA_902773035.1 uncultured Ruminococcus sp.
ATCGGAGGAAGTACCACGATGAGCCTGCCCACTGAGGCATTGTATCGGTTTCTCTTAAAGCCTTGCCGCCGCAGCAGGGACATGTTGTGGTGATCCAGTCTGTCATATTTGCGAGCGGCGACTCACCGGTATCGGTAGGCTCGTAGGAATCTACCATCGGGAGCTTGAGCGGAAGCTCGCTCTCGTCAATGGGAACATAGCCGCACTTTTCACAATAAACAATCGGGATAGGCTCGCCCCAGTATCTCTGGCGTGAGAATACCCAGTCACGTAATTTATAGTTAACCTTGGCTCTGCCGATTTTGTTATCCTCGAGCCATTTTGTCATTTTAGCCTTGGCATCATCAACGGAAAGTCCGTCAAGGAAGCCTGAGTTTGTAAGAATACCCGTAGCGCAGTCGGTGAAGGCTTCTTTCTGAACGTCCTCTCCGCCCTTTACGACCTCGATAATCGGAAGGTCGAACTTCTTGGCGAATTCCCAGTCACGAGTATCGTGAGCGGGTACAGCCATAATAGCGCCTGTTCCGTAGGATACGAGTACATAGTCTGATACGAAAATCGGAATCTTTGTATCGTTAACGGGATTGACAGCCTCGACGCCTTTGAGGCGGATACCTGTCTTATCCTTTGCGACCTCGGTACGCTCAAAGTCGGATTTCTTTGAAGCCTTGAGCTGATAATCCCTGATTTCATCAATATTCTCGAGCTTGTCCGCCCACTTTTCAATGAGAGGATGCTCGGGAGAAATTACCATATATGTCGCGCCGAAGAGTGTGTCACAGCGTGTAGTATAAACAGTGAGTTTATCGCCTGTTGTGGCTTTAAAATCTACCTCAGCGCCGTTAGATTTGCCGATCCAGTTCTTCTGCTGAGCCTTAACTCTGGGAGGATAATCGACTAAATCAAGGTCCTTGATAAGACGGTCGGCGTATTCTGTGATTTTGAGCATCCACTGTGACTTAACCTTGTGGATAACCTCGCTTCCGCAGCGCTCGCAGACGCCGTTAACTACTTCCTCATTAGCGAGGACGCATTTACATGAGGTACACCAGTTAACGTTCATTTCCTTCTTATAAGCGAGTCCGCGCTTGAACAGCTGAAGGAAAATCCACTGAGTCCACTTGTAGTAGTCGGGATCTGTGGTATTAATTTCTCTGCTCCAGTCAAAAGAGATACCGAGAGACTGAATCTGCTTTTTAAATCTCTTGATGTTATCCCTTGTAACGATCTCAGGATGAATATGATTTTTGATGGCGTAGTTCTCTGTGGGAAGTCCGAAAGCGTCCCAGCCTATAGGATAGAGAACGTTGTAGCCCTGTAAGCGTCTTTTACGCGCGACTGTATCGAGCGCGGTGTAAGGACGCGGATGACCTACGTGAAGTCCCTGTCCAGACGGGTACGGGAACTCAATAAGAGCGTAGAACTTTTCCTTTGAGGTATCCTCGCTCGCGTGGAAAACTCCCTTGTCCTCCCAGATTTTCTGCCATTTACCTTCTACTTGCTTGTGATTATATTTCAAAACAAACCCTCCCGGTTAATCTATAATATCCGATATGTCAATTTCTTCTCCGTCCTGCCAGAGCCTGTCGAGGTCGTAGAATTCTCTTGCTTCCTCGTTGAAAACGTTGACGATAATATCAACGTAATCAAGAAGGATCCATGTATTTGAACGGTGTCCCTCAATGTGAGAGGGCTCTACTCCCTTTTCGGACATCTTGAACTCTACCTCGTCGGCGAGAGCCTTGACCTGTGTGCTGCTTCTACCTGTCGCGATAACCATATAATCAGCTATAACCGTTACGTCGGCGATTTTGAGAAGCTTTATATCCTGACCGAGCTTTGAGCTCAGAATTTTTACGATTTCATAAGCCTGTTCGTTGATAGTCATATTAGGAACCTTTCTTTGTAAGATTTATAGTAATTTCATTATAACAGCCGAGCGCGTTTGTATGTATCGGCAAAGCCCTGCGCGATAAATCCGCAAAGGTAAACTGCAAGCCGTAAAGCATAGCGTCCTCAATGTTCTTAAACGCCTTCTCACGCATAATCTCTACGCCGTCATAAGTTCTTTCCTCGCCGATAAAGTCGGCGGTGAATATTATCTTTTCCAGCAAAGACATTCCCGCTCTGCCGGTAGTATGGTAACAGATCGAGTTAAGTATATCCTCGTCCCTGATGCCGAGAGTATCTCTCGCGTACACGCTTCCGGCTATTGAATGCCACAGCTTTGAGGAGCTTTTCTCAACATCGTCAAGTATTATACCACCGTCAAGCATTATTTGCAACATTTCTTCCTTCGGGATTTCCTTACAGCAATCGTGAAGTATACCCGCGAGCTCAGCCTTTTCCTTATCTCCGCCGTAGCGCTCCGCGAGCTGCACAGCGGCTTTGGCGACGTTGACGCTGTGGATATAGCGCCGCTCGCTCATTCTGCCTTTTATCAGGGAAAGATAATACTCTCTGTCCATAATATCCTCCGATTATTTCTTAGCCTTAGGTAGTTTTATAACGGGTTCGTCGGGATTGGGACGATAAAGCACAAATTTTGAACCGATAACCTGTACGCCGTCGCAACCGATAGCGTCGCAGATCAGGTCAGCCGCCTCGCGCGGTGTGAGAGGACAGTTCTCGAGGCATTTGCCCTTGATAAGCTCTCTGGCTGTGAGAGCGTCGTCAGCCTGCTTGATGATCTGCTCTGTCATACCGCCCTTGCCGACGTAAAGGATCGTATCTATTGTATTCGCCATTTTTCTGAGAAAGGCGCGCTGTTTACTGGTTAACATTATTACCCTCCAGATATTTTATAAGCTCCTCACGCATCATACGCAGAGCGTTGCCCCTGTGACTTACCTTATCCTTCTCCTCAGCTGTGAAGTTGCCGAAGCTTTTGCCTTCAAAGAGGAAAATCGGATCATAACCGAATCCGCCGTCGCCGTCAGGCTCACGGGCGATTTCGCCGAAGCATTTACCCTCAACCTGAAGCTTGTCGCCGTTCGGGAAAACACAGGTGATCGCCGCTGTATAGTGAGCTCCGCGATCATCGGTATCCTTAAGCTTTTCGAGAATCAGATTATTCTTATCCTCATCTGTAGCGTCCTCACCGGCAAATCTCGCCGAGTATATTCCCGGGGCGCCGTCGAGATAGTCAACGCAAATTCCAGAGTCGTCGGCAATCGCGGGCAAGCCTGTCTTTTTACAAGCCGCCTGAGCTTTTATAAAAGAGTTTTCAAGGAAGGTCTCCCCTGTTTCCTCAACATCACCGAGGCTGATATTCGCCTGCTTTGGAGATACGGCGTCAATGCCGAGCGGTTTAAGGATCCTTTCAAGCTCAACGAGCTTATCGGGATTATTGGTAGCTATAATAAACTTCATTATTTATCCTCGCTGAAATCAAAGAGTGCCTTTGAGAAAGCCTCGGGATCAAACGGCTGTAAATCGTCGAGCTTCTCGCCTACGCCGATGAACTTAACGGGAACATCAAGAGTGTTCTTTATGGCGAGAACGATTCCTCCCTTAGCCGTACCGTCAAGCTTTGTAAGAACGATACCTGTAATGCCTGTCGCTTCCTTGAAGTGCTCAACCTGAGAAACAGCGTTCTGACCTGTTGTGGCGTCGAGTACAAGGAGAACCTCTTTATCGGCGTCAGGAAGCTCACGGTCAATGATTCTGTTGATTTTGGCGAGCTCGTCCATAAGGTGTTTTTTATTGTGAAGTCTGCCCGCCGTGTCGGCGATGATAATGTCAGCGCCTCTTGATTTAGCGGCGGAGATGGAGTCGAATACGACAGCCGCGGGATCGCTGCCCTCGTTTTGCTTAATTATATCGCACTGACTTCTTTCAGCCCAGATTTCAAGCTGTTCGATAGCCGCGGCTCTGAATGTATCAGCGGCGGCGAGGAGAACCTTTTTGCCCTCACTTCTGAAACGATTAGCCATTTTGCCGATCGTAGTCGTCTTGCCGACGCCGTTAACGCCGATAACAAGGATAACTGACGGCTTTGTATTGAGATTGAGCTCCTGACCGCCCTTGAGCATTTCGCAGACGACTTCTTCAAGAAGCCTGCGGATCTCGGCGGGATCGGTAATGCCTTTCTCTCTGACCTTAAGTCTTACGCGGTTACAGATCGTCTGCGATGTTTCTACGCCGACATCACCCATTACCAAGAGTTCCTCGAGCTCTTCAAAAAGATCCTCGTCGATCCTGGTAAATGTATTGAGCATTGAGTCGATCTGACCGATAACGCTGTCACGAGTTTTTTTAAGTCCTTCTTTTATCTTACTGAAAAGTCCCATAAATAATCAGCCTTTCTGTATTTATATTCCCAGTTTCTCGGAAACCTCGCTCGCGCGAAGCTCGAGAAGCTTTGAACAGCCCTCGTCCTGCATTGTAACGCCGTAGAGAACGTCAGCTTCTTCCATAGTTCCGCGGCGGTGAGTGATGAGGATAAACTGAGTTTTGTCGGTTAGGTTACGCACATACTGAGCGAATCTGTCAACGTTGACCTCGTCAAGCGCCGCTTCGATCTCGTCCATTACGCAGAACGGAGCTGGTCTTACCTTCATGATTGCGAAGTATAGGGCTATGGCGACGAGCGCCTTTTCTCCGCCTGAGAGAGCGTCGAGATGTACGACGATCTTTCCGGGAGGATGAACTACAATATCAATTCCGCTTGTGAGGATATCCTCGGTGTCGGTAAGCGAAAGTGAAGCCGTACCTCCTCCGAAAAGCTCCTTGAACGTAAAGGTGAAGTTGCGGTTGATTTCCTCGAAGCTGCGGATAAATTCCTCCTGCATCTGCTTGGTGAGATCGTTGATAAGTCGTTCAATCTCTTTCTTTGACTTTTCAACATCCTCAACCTGTGCGCTGATGAACTCGTACTTCTCGGAAACTTCCTTGTATTCCTCAATCGCGCCGACGTTAACGTTGCCGAGAGCGCGGATTTTGTTTTTAAGCTCGTTGAGTCTTGATCTTGCCTTTGTGATATTTTCAATCTCAACGGCGGTTTCCTCGGCTTCTTTCTTGGTAAGCTGATACTCTTCCCAGAGCTTAGAGATGATATTGTCGTACTCTTTCTGCAGATTAATTCTGCGTTCCTCGAGTCTCGCGAGCTCTCTGCCCGCGATTTCACGCTCATCATTCTTTTCTCTTTCAAGCTGTCGAAGCTCAGCGGAGCGTTTTTCGAGCTCATTTTTCTTGTTGTTGATATTATCAATCTCTTTATTAAGAGATTTGATTTTTTCGTTTATACCGTCAATATCCCTTTTGAGAACAGAGATACGATTTTCGGTAGCTGATATAAGCTCGTTGTATCCGTCGATTTCCTTGAAGATAGCGGCTTTTCTGTTGTCACGGTTTTCCTCCGTTGACAGCGCGTAGGAAATCTCGGAATTGAGCGTGTCAATATCCTTTTTAGCGGTTACAATTTCAAGGCGGATATTCTGGAGCTGTTCGGACATAGCCTCTCTCTGCTTGGTGAGCTTGGAGCGGCTTCCTGTGATTTCCTCAATCTGAGCTTCATACTCGGAGATTGACCAGTTGATGTCGTCGAGCTGTTCCTTAGCCTTTCTCTCGTCGATTTTGTACTGCGCTATACGCTCCTTACAGGTTTTGACCTCTTCCTCAGCGTCATCAATTGCCTTTTTCTGATTGTTGAGATCATTTTCGCACGCCTTTGACTCGGTGAGGACTCTGATCTGCTCCTGCTGAGCGTTTGATAAATCTGCTCTCGCTCCGAGAAGCTCTCCCTCGATAGAGGAAAATTCAGCAACCGCCTTTTCGAGCAGCTTATTGGCTTCCTCGGTTTTGGCTCTGAGTTTTTCGACATTCTTCTTATTTTTAGCGATTTCCGCGGTTCTTGACAACAAGCCTGTCTTTTTGCCGAGAGATCCGCCTGTAAGTGAACCGCCTGCGTTTACGACCTGACCGTCAAGCGTAACTACCTTGAAGCGATAAGAATATTTTTTTGCGATAGCGGCAGCGGAGTTCAGATCCTCCGCGATTACGATTCTGCCGAGCAGGGATTTTAAGATGTTATTGTACTCGCTCTTACAGTCGCACAAATCGGAAGCTATCCCGATAAAGCCGTAACAGTCGTCAAGGTCGTTTTCCCTGAGCTCCTTGGGCTTGATAGTATTCATCGGCAGGAAGGTAGCTCGTCCGCCGTCATGCTTTTTAAGATAGCTTATGGCGTTCTTCGCGTCCTGCTCGGTGGATGTTACGATGTTCTGCATAGCCGCGCCGAGAGCGATTTCCACAGCTACGGCATATTCGGAGGGCACCTCGATAATTCTTGAAATCGGGCCGTGAATACCGCCGAGCTTACCGTCGTTTGAATACTTCATTACGTTTTTAACGGCGTGTGTGAAGCCCTCGAGGTTACGCTCGAGGTTTTCGAGAAATCTGACCTTTCGTTCAGCCTCCTGAGTATCGAGCAAAAGTGAATCGGCTTTAGCTTTAAGATCGTCCTGCTTTTTACGGCGGGAGTCGAGCTTGAGCTCTAAGCCCTTGATTGAGTTCTGAATAGACTCAACCTCTGAATTGAGCTTGTCGATCTGTTTTTTGTAGCTTTCCGAAATTTCAAGAGTAGTTTTGTATTGATCCTGCCTTTCGGAATTTGTGCTTAATATGGCTTCGATTCGTGACTGAAGCTCGCTTGACGAGGTGACGCTTGTCATCTGAGTGACGCGGGCGTCAGCGGACTGAGCGGTAAGAGTCGCAAGCTTGGAGCTCAGCTCCTGAATCTTGTCGCTGCTGCGGCTTGAATCGGTGTTTATAGTATTGAGCTTGTCCGAGGTTTCATCATAAAGCTCCTGCTTTTCGTTGATTATAACCTCAAGCTCCGAGATTTTCTTTTTCTTTTCCTCAATACTGCTCAGAGCGTCCTCAGCGTCGATATCAACCTTTTTGATTTCCTCGCCGAGTCTTGTGATGTTCTCCTTATTATGCAGTATATCATTTTCCGCGACTGATACAGAGGATTTTTTCGAGCTTATTTCAGCCGTAAGGTTATTGATATCAGAGCGGATTTCCTCGATTTTAGCGGAATATTCTGCGTTCTTGACGTATATTTCCTCTGTTTCGGTCTGAATGTTATCGAGTGTTTCGGCAGCCTGAGTGTGCTGCAGACGAGAAATCTCGATCTTATCCTCTTCCTCTTTGAGAACCTTATTGCTGTTGCTCAGGGTGTTTACCCAAAGCGCGATTTCTATTTCCTTCTTCTCGCCCGAGTATTCAAGGAACTTCTGAGCTTTCTCGGATTGCTTTTTGAGAGGACCTACCCTCTCCTCAAGATCAGTGACGATATCACGCAATCTGAGAAGGTTGTCCTCAGTATTTTTAAGCTTGCGTTCGGATTCAATCTTTTTATAACGATAGCGCGAGATTCCGGCGGCTTCCTCAAAAATTTCACGTCTGTCCTCGCTTTTTGAAGAAACGATGCTGTCGATCTTGCCCTGACCTATCATTGAGTAACCGTCGCGTCCGAGTCCCGTATCCATAAACAGCTCGTTGATGTCCTTAAGACGAACCTGAGCGCCGTTTATGAGGTACTCGCTGTCGCCGCTCCTATAATAGCGGCGTGTAACCGCGACGTTATCGCCGTCATACTGGAGAAAACGATCCTTGTTGTCAATGTTGAGCGTAACCTCGGCGTAACCTAAAGCCTTTCTGTCATCGGTACCGTTGAAAACCACGTCCTCCATCTTAGAACAGCGCAGACTTTTAGGCGACTGCTCGCCGAGTACCCAGCGTATAGCGTCGCTTATATTACTCTTACCCGAGCCGTTGGGACCTACAACAGAGGTCATACCGTGGTCAAAGGTAAGCTTAGTTTTATCGGGAAATGTTTTAAAGCCTTGAATTTCAAGGGATTTTAATTGCATTTCATCACCTTTGTTCTTCCACCCTGACTTCATATTTCAAAAGCGAAGGATCTTTATCTACAGATACTGAATATCCGAGCGAGTCGAGCTCAATGATATTACTTCGTTTCTGACCGACAAGCTTTGAAACGGAAGCGGGATTTACATATATTTTAATATTTTTATAATCGGTTAATTGATTCTTTACGTTATCGAAAAGGATTTTGCTTTCGCACAGCTCCTTGAAAGCAGGATGATAATTGTCAAAAAGACTGTTTTTGACAAGACTATCGCTGTAGTGAAGCCCTACTCTTATAACGTCGATATTATTATCATAAAACAGCTTTAGAATATCGGCACATAATTCTACCGATTCTTCAAGCGTGTAGGGATTGTATTCGCCGCTTTTGAAAAGCCCGGCTAATTCGGTGTCTTTAATTACAACCGTAGGATAAACTCGAACGCAGTCGGGGTTAAGTTTTACAAACTCCTTTGCAGTGAGCATATCAAGCTCGGGCGTAGCTTTGTAAAGCCCTGTCATCATCTGTAAGCCCGCGTTAAATCCGTAACTTTTAATAAGCTTAAATGCTTCTCTGACCTGATGAGCGGTATGATCGCGACTGTTAGCCGCTAAAACCTCGTCGCGCATAGACTGAGCTCCAAGCTCAATGGTTGTTACATTATATTTCTTTAAGAGAATTAATATATCATCATCAATATAATCGGGACGGGTTGAAATTCTGATTCCCTTAAAGCTGTTGATATAAGGCTTTGCCGCTTCAAGCAGAGAGAGCATATATTCCCTGTCAATCGCGGTAAAGCTTCCTCCGAAAAAGGCGATCTCGGCGTTACGGGTATTCTCTCCCATATCGGATATGGCTTTTTCGAGGGTAACTTTTACGTCTTCCGCGGTAGGCTGCGAGCATTCTCCCGTGATCTCCCTCTGATTACAGAAGGAGCACTGATGAGGACAGCCGTTGTGCGGTATAAAAAGAGCGATATTGCCGTGTTTAATAGCCCATCAACTCCAAAGCCTCTCTTGCAGCATTCTGCTCAGCTTCCTTTTTGCTTCTTCCGCCGCCCTTACCGATAACATTTGAATTGAGGTGAACCTCAAATACAAAATGCTTGTCATGGTCGGGACCTGTTTCGGAAACAAGGTGATACTCAATCCTCTCACCCGGATTTTTCTGAACAATCTCCTGCAAGGTAGTCTTATAGTCTTTGAACGGCTTTTTCTGATTATTCTTGATTTCAGGCGCGACAAACCTCAAAATATGCTTGCGCGCGGGTTCAATGCCGCCGTCAAGATAAATCGCGGCAATCACAGCCTCGAACGCGTCGGAAACAATCGACGGTCTGTCAGCGCCTCCGCCGTTTCTCTCACCCTTGCTGAGTTTAAGATAAGAGCCGAGGTTGATTTCCTTGCCGAATTTATAAAGCGCTTTTTCGCATACAAGGACTGAGCGAAGCTTTGTAAGCTCTCCCTCGGGAAGCTGCGGACAATTCTCAAAGATATAGTCCGCGACAACGATCGAGAGTACGGCGTCACCGAGAAACTCGAGACGCTCGTTGCATTTTACTCCCTTATCCTTGTGCTCATTTGCGTACGAGGAATGCGTAAGCGCTTCCTCAAGCAGCTTTCTATTTTTAAATTTATAGTCGATTACAGCTTCAAAGTCCTTCATTTTACTTAACCGCCTTTGAAATCTCGGATATAACGTCAGCCTCGACGTAATCCTTAGTCAGACGGATAGCGTTCTTGAAGGTCTTAGCCTTCGCGCTGCCGTGAGCCTTGAAAACAGGCTTAGCCGTACCCATAATAGGAGCGCCGCCGTATTCGTTGTAGTCAAATTCCTTGAGCATACCCTTTAAGTCGGACATAATAAGTCCCGCCGCGAGCTTTGCCTTGGCGTTCTTAGTGAAAAGCTCCTTGAGCTTGCCCATAATAGCAAGAGCCGTACCCTCAAAGGTTTTGAGTATCATATTGCCCGTAAAGCCGTCGCAAACTACAACGTCGCATACGCCGTCGGGTAAATCTCTCGCCTCGACGTTACCGATAAAGTTAAGATCGGATTCCTCCAAGAGCTCGTATGTCTTGTGCAGAAGATCGGTACCCTTATGCTTTTCAGATCCGACATTCGCAAGACCTACGCGGGGCTTGAATACGTGCATAACCTTTTCCATATACGCGGACGCCATAACGGCGAACTGTACGAGCATCTCGGGCTTAGTCTCAAGATTCGCGCCAGCGTCAATCAGCATAAAGCATCCGCCCTTGAAATGCGGTAAAATAGGCGCGAAGCCGGGTCTCTTGATTCCCTTGATTCTCTTAGTGATAAGAGTACCACCGACGCAGATAGCTCCGCTGTTGCCCGCGCTTACAAACGCGTCGCCTTTATCCTCGGCGACCATCTTTAGAGCTACAGACATTGAGCTGTCGGGCTTCTTCTTGAGTACGGAGTTAGCGTCCTCGTCAGTAGCGATAACCTCTGAGGCGTGTACGATCTCAATACCCGTTAAATCGAGCTCATTGTCAGCGGCGCAGCCTTTGATGATATTCTCGTCACCGACAAGAACAATATCAACGCCGTACTCGTTTTTAGCGTCAATACTTCCTTTGATTATTTCCAGTGGGGCGTTATCTCCGCCCATAGCGTCAACAATAATTTTCATTCTGACTCACGCTTTCTAAATAATTATCTAAATCTTTCAGCGAGCGGTCGGCGTAAGCCTGTCCACGCTCACGTTTATCTCTGGGTCTGTTTTCAAGCTCAGGCATAATACCGAAGTTCGCGCCCATAGGCTGAAAATCCTTTACGCTTTTATCGGCTATATATCTGCTCAAACAGCCTATAACAGTAGTATCGGGAAGAAGCAGTGATTCGTACCCGAGTACACGTCCAGCGGCGTTAATACCCGCCATAATACCCGAGGACGCGCTTTCCATATAGCCCTCAACGCCTGTAATCTGACCCGCGAAGAATACATTTCTGTCCGCCTTTGCGCTGAAATCACTGTTCAGAACCTCGGGAGAGTTCAAAAATGTATTGCGGTGCATTACGCCGTAGCGTACAAACTCAGCGTTTTTAAGAGCGGGAATAAGTCCGAAAACACGCTTCTGCTCAGGAAATTTAAGATTGGTCTGAAAACCTACGAGGTTAAGCATTGTGCCCTCGGAGTTTTCTTTTCTGAGCTGCAATACCGCCCACGGTCTGTGATTAGTGCGCGGATCGGTAAGTCCTACGGGCTTCATAGGTCCGAAGCGGATCGTGTCTTTTCCCCTCTGAGCCATAACCTCAATTGGCATACAGCCCTCGTAGACCTTCGGGTCTCTGACGTCAAAGGAATGAACAGGAGCCCTCTCGGCGTTTACGAGAGCGTCATAGAAAATCTCGTACTCCTCCTTGTTCATAGGACAGTTGAGATAATCTGTACCGTCACCCTTGCCGTATCTTGACTCAAAGAAAGCTTTTTCCATATCAATGCTCTCAAAGGTCACGATCGGAGCCGCCGCGTCAAAGAATGACAGCGCTCCGCCGAAACGACTGTATATATTCTCGGCGAATCTATCGGAAGTGAGCGGACCCGTGGCAATAACGGTTATACCGTCGGGGATTTCGGTCACTTCTCCGCCGATAATTTCAATAAGTTCGTTATTTTTGATTTCATCGGTTACGATTGATGAGAAAATATCTCTGTCAACCGCTAACGCTCCGCCAGCGGCGACACGGCTTTTATCGGCGGCTCTGAGCAGTAGCGAGTCAAGATGACGCATTTCTTCCTTCAGAAGCCCCGCGGCAGAGTTTACGCGGTCAGCCTTAAATGAGTTGGAGCAAACAAGCTCGGCAAAGCCGTCGGTTTTATGAGCAGGGCTCTTCTTTTCAGGCTTCATCTCAAAAAGCTTTACCCTGACTCCGCGCTTGGCTATCTGATACGCCGCCTCACAGCCCGCGAGACCCGCGCCGATTACATTAACGCACATCATTTAACAGCTTTCTCGTAACCGCAGTCCTTATTCGCGCAGAAAAGAACCTGTTTTTTACCCTTTTTCTTAAAGAGAATCTCGTTACAGTTGGGACATCTCTCGTTTACGGGCTCGTTCCATGATACAAAGTCGCAATTAGGATAATTGCTGCAGCCGTAAAATACGGTTTTACGCTTTGTGGTTTTTATAATTACGTCGCCGTCAGCGCACTTGGGGCACTTAACGCCTGTTTTCTGAACGTATTTCTTGACGTTTTTACACTCGGGATAGCCCGGACATGCGATAAACTTGCCGAAGCGTCCGACCTTGATAACCATATTACGTCCGCAGTTTTCGCAGATAATATCTGTTTTATCCTCTTCGAGCTGGATTTTTACGCCGTCCATTTCGGTCTTAGCCTTTGCGAGAGTTTTGTCAAAATCCTGATAGAAATCATCAATAAGCTCTCTCCACTCAACGTCGCCGTGCTCTACCGTATCGAGCTCCTGCTCCATCTGAGCGGTGAATTTGAGGTTAACTATCTTCGGGAAACGCTCCTTCATCAGCTTGACCATAGCCTCGCCGAGCTCGGTAGGAACAAGAGTCTTGCTCTCACGCTTGACGTACTCGCGGCTTGTGATAGTCGTGATCGTAGCGGCGTAGGTTGAAGGTCTGCCGATTCCGTGTTCTTCAAGAGCTTTGATCAGAGAAGCCTCTGTATATCTAGGCGGAGCCTGAGTGAAGTGCTGATTGGGTACGATCTCACGCTTGCGTACAGGCATATCCTTCTCGAGCGGCGGAAGCTGTGAAGCCTTTTCCTCAGCCTCATCCTTGCCCTCTACATAAAGCAGAGTAAAGCCGTCAAATGATACGGTATAGCCCGAAGCCTTGAAAACATATCCGTTGCCCTCAATGTCGGCGCGTGTAGTTTTCTGAACGCACTCAGCCATCTGTGAAGCTACAAAACGCTTCCAGATAAGATTATAAAGCTTATACTGGTCGCTTGTGAGGTTATGCTTGATTTTATCAGGCTCAAGCGACGGCATTGACGGACGGATCGCCTCGTGACCGTCCTGAGCGTTTGAACGTGATTTAAAGTGTCTGGGCTTTGAAGGGAGATACTTATCTCCGAATTTATCGTTAATATATGATGTAACCTCGGAAATAGCCTGATTTGAGATTCTCAGCGAGTCGGTTCTCATATAAGTTATAAGACCTGTCGCGCCCATTCCGTCGATTTCAACACCCTCGTAGAGCTCCTGAGCGACTCTCATAGTACGTCTGGACTGGAAACCGAGCTTACGCGAAGCCTCCTGCTGTAATGTCGAGGTGATGAACGGAGGCGCGGGAGATTTCTTGCGGGTACCGTTCTTTACGCTTGTTACAACATACTCGGCGTTCTCGAGGTCTGAGAGAATCTTATCGGCTTCTTCCTTGCATGTGATTTTCTTTTTGCCGAGGTGAAGAGACGCGGGGAATGATTTTCTCGAGCCCTTGGGGATGAACTTTGCGTCGATTGTCCAGTATTCCTCAGGCTTAAACGCGCGGATTTCCTCTTCCCTGTCAACAATAATCCTTACGGCTACGGACTGAACTCGTCCCGCTGACATACCTCTGCGGATTTTCTGCGATACAAACGGGCTGAGCTTGTAGCCTACAAGACGATCAAGCACGCGTCTAGCCTGCTGAGCGTTAACAAGGTTTAAATTGATGCTTCTCGGAGTGCTCATACCGTTGTTTACGCCTGTCTTTGTGATCTCATTGAACTCAACGCGGTTATTGTCGTTTAAGTCGAGATCAAGAATATACGCCAAATGCCATGAAATAGCTTCACCCTCGCGGTCGGGGTCAGTCGCGAGGTAGATATTATCGGCGCTTTCAGCCTGCTTTTTTATTTCCTTAACAAGAGCTTCCTTGCCCTTGATGATTGAATACTTCGGTTCATAGTTGTTTTTGATATCGACGCTGAGCCGCGCGTCGGGAAGGTCACGAACATGACCCATTGACGCGATTACGTCATAATCTTTTCCGAGATATTTTTTGATTGTCTTAGCCTTAGCCGGCGACTCAACAATAACAAGATTAGACATATGTTCCTCCAAATTTATAATAATCTATAGCTTCTTCCCTGCGTACATTCTATCAGCCCTTTAAGCTCCAGGGTAGTCGTGACCGACATTATTTTGTGCATAGGCAGGGATGTAATATCAGCAATTTCCTCAAGCTGAACAGGATCGGCTCCGACCGCGTAATAGACCTTTGCCTCGTCAGCGGATAGATTTAGTCCGTCCTTGTGAACAGGAACCTCCCTTAAATCCTTTGTTCTCAGGCCGTTGATATTGTCGGGAGCCTTGCCCTTGACGGCAATCATATTGATTACGTCGTCCTTTGGCTGAACGGACGGTTCAAGCTCTTCCGTAACATATATATTATCAAACGCGCCGATAATATCCTTGTAATCAGTGACAAGTCCGGCGATTTTGTTCTTGATAAGCTCGTTTGTTCCCTGAAAATGAGGATCTGCGGGTCCCGCGAGAGCGAAGATTTTCTTTTTCGGATCCTGTTCGAGAGCTGAATTCACTGTGATAAGAGAACCGCTTTTCTTAGCCGCCTCAATTACGAGCAAGCCGTTTGAGAGCGCGGAGATGATCCTGTTTCTCTGCGGAAAATTAAAGGCGTTAGCGGGAGTATCGGGCGGATACTCGGAAACAACGGCGCCTTTAAAGGTGATATCGCTTCTCATTTTAGCGTTTTCACGCAGGTAATCGTAGTTTATTCCGCAGCCGAGAACGCATATCGTGACGCCGTCAGCGGCAAGCGCGCCCTTATGCGAGGAGCAGTCTATACCCAGAGCTCCTCCGCTTATAACGGTTACTCCGACCTTGGCGAGATTGTAACCAAAGGTGTAGGAAGCCTTGACTCCGTACATCGACGCCTTACGCGTGCCGACAATACCTATAGTAAGCCTGTCGTCAACGTCGGGAAGCATACCCGATACATACAGTACTGCGGGAGGATCGTCAATTGAATACAGGCACTTAGGATAATCGTAATCCTCAAGCGTTATCATCTCATAACAATAGCGGCTGCATTTAGTGATAATATCATCAGCGGCGTCCAAAGGTGTTTTATTAAGGCTCTCAATCTCCTTATTCGAGAACAAGCCCGACAGTCGCCATTCGGTTTCTCCGCCGAGATAAAATTCTTCTATATTGTCGTAAAGCTCAAGAATCTGCTTTGCCTTAGGCGTGCAGTATCCTATAGCCTGCGTAAACCACAACCAATATCTGAGATTTGTCATTTGACCATTTCCCACATTATAATACCGGACGCGACCGAGGCGTTAAGCGACTCGGCTCTGCCCTTCATCTGAATTGTAATTCTCTCGTTACAAGCGTCTACAGTTTCCTGTTTTAGACCGTTGCCCTCATTACCGACGCATACCACGCAGGGAGAATCAAAGCTGATATCCGTGATTCCGCGCGCGTCAGAGTCGACAACAGCGGCATAAGATTTGATATTCTTATTCTCCGTGAGAAAATCAGCGATATTGTCCGTTATAATGTACGGAAGCCTGAATACCGCTCCCATACTACCTCTGACAACCTTCGGAGAGTATATATCACAGCAGTCGTCTGAAAGAATAACGGCGTCAATACCCACCGCCTCGGCAGTTCTTAAAATCGTACCGAGATTCGACGGGTCCTGAATATTATCGAGAGCTAAAAATTTCCCATTATCTTTCATTTTATCAAATAGAGATTGTTTGTCAAGAGCTTTTATTACACAAAGTACGCCCTGAGGACTCTTTGTATCAGTAATAAAGCCAAAGACGCTCTCCGTAACAAAATAACTTTTTTCGGCAAAAGCCATTAATTCATCAAGCTGAGAGCTGTTTTTCTCATACGCCTTCTGAGTACAGACAACGGCTGAGATCCGCGTGTGTGAAAGATACGCGTCATAACAGACGCGCAGTCCCTCAGCGATGAATTCAGAGTGTTCACGGCGGTATTTAGCGCTTTTTTTAAGTTTATTTATATGCTTGATCAAGGAATTATCCTTGCTTGAAATCGAAGTTATATTCATAATATCAAATTAAAGCAAAAGCGTTTGGTATTACCCAAACGCGTTTAACTTTGTTAATTATTTAGCAGCCTTAGACTGCTCGCAGAGAGCTGTGAAAGCGGCGGGATCGGAAATAGCGATCTCGGAGAGCATCTTTCTGTTGAGAGTAACTCCGGCTTTCTTAAGACCGTTCATAAATGTTGAATAGTTCATACCGTTAGCCTTGCAGCCTGCGGAAATACGTGTGATCCAAAGACGACGGAAGTCTCTCTTCTTGAGCTTACGTCCGATATAAGCGTAGTTTCCGGATTTATTAACCTGCTGCTTCGCCATTTTAAAGTGTCTTGATTTTGAACCAAAATAACCTTTAGCGAGCTTTAATACTTTTTTTCTTCTTTTGCGAGTCGCCATCGCGCCTTTTACTCGTGCCATCTTTATTTACCTCCATTAATTACAAATAGTCAGATTTTCAGTCGAATTATTTATAAGGAATTAAGCGCTTAATCTGAGCTACGTTAGTCTTATCAGCGATTGTTGTCTGACGAAGACCTCTCTTACGTTTAGTTGTCTTTTTGTTAAGAATGTGAGATTTGTTGGCGTGCGCGCGAACAACCTTACCGTTCTTTGTGAGCTTAAAGCGTTTCTTAGCTCCGCTGTGTGTTTTAATCTTTGGCATAATATTTATCCTCCTTAACTAATTACTTATTTGGCTTTGGTGAAAGAAACATAATCATATTTCGACCCTCGAGCTTAGCGGGCTTATTGATAACCGCGTACTCCTCGCAGGCTTCCGAGAAACGTTTCATAAGATCATAACCAAACTCTGAGTGGCCCATCTCACGACCGCGGAAACGGATCGTAACCTTAACCTTGTCGCCCTTCTTGATGAACTTGATAGCGTTGTTGAGCTTAGTGTTAAAGTCGTGGGTATCGATATTCAGAGAAAGTCTGACTTCCTTGGTTTCGATAGTCTTTTGATTCTTACGAGCTTCCTTTTCTCTTTTTGCCTGTTCGAACTTATACTTGCCGTAATCCATAATCTTGCACACGGGCGGTTTAGCCTGCGGCGCGATTTTTACGAGATCAAGATCGTCCTTGGCCGCCAGATCAAGAGCCTGACTCGCGGACATAATTCCGAGCTGGTCACCGTTTGGACCTATGATTCTGAGCTCGCTGTCGCGAATACTCTCATTAATCTGAACTTCTTGTTTCTTGCTGATAACAAAGCACCTCCAAAGCGTTATATTATGTAAAAGAAAATGCGGACAGAAAATCCGTCCGCATAACAATACTTAATAAACAAAGTTTAAAGGTATTGACCCGTGCAGACGGCACCCCACAGGTGAAAGCATTCCTGCTTTACTTTATTTTACCCAGATATTATATAACAGAAATATACGTTTGTCAAGCATTATTTTCAAGACATTTGTAAATAAGCTGAACGATACGGTCTGTTGACTTACCGTCGAGGTCGTCAAAGAACATATTTCTGAAGCGCTCGATCTTCTCGGTCTCAAAGTCCTCGTTGAGAATTGCCTGGAGCAACTCGTAGAGAGAAGTACAGATTTTACCCGGAATATAGAGCTTGAAGTCAAAGTAAAAGTCTCTTGACTTGATATAAGCCTGTAAGTCGTAAGCGTAGAAAAGCATAGGCTTGTTAAGCAGCGAAGCCTCGAATATAAGCGAGGAATAATCGCTGATGATGATGTCCGAAACAAAGAGCAAATCATTGATTTCTGTGCTCTCCGAAAGGTCGATAACTCTGTCGGCGTACTTTTCGGGAATAGGATGCTGCTCGGTTACAAACGGATGATGCTTGATGATAACGGCGTAATCTTCACCGAGAGTCTCGCATACATCATTTATATCGAAGAGCTCCATAGGATATCTCGCGCTTGCTTTAAGGTCGCCTCTGAACGTAGGCGCGAAGAGGATGATCTTCTTACCCTTGAAGGTCGGATACTCCTCAAAGAACTGCTTGCGGAAATTAGCCTTATACTCCTCGTCAAAGAAGATATCGGTTCTTGCGATACCTGTCGGAACGATATTTTCAGTGCTGATACCGAAGCCCTCTGAGTGACACTTCTTGCAGTACTCGGAGCTTACGGTTACATAGTCGTAGGAACGGTGCATACGCGTAGCCTGCGGCGATCCCTTGGGCTTACCGAGACGCGTAAATCCGAAGGTCTTGAACGCTCCGCAAGCGTGCCAGAGCTGTATAAGCTTAGTCTCGGGCTTGAGGTCGATAAGGTGAATCTGAGGCGTATACTCGTCGAGGATGATAACCTTGCTTGTAGCGCAGGCTTCGGCGAACTCGTCGATTTCCTTACGTGTCATATATCTGAATGACTTGGTGTTGAAAAGGAACTGAATGTCGAGATTCGGATCATCCTTAAGCTTGTTGTAAACAAACTCGAAGTTGCCCGAGATTTCCTCTCTTCTCGCGGAGAAGAATGTGATCTTGTTCGGCACAACAGCCTTATGTCTTTTATGCTTATATTTTTTGCGAATAAGATTTCTCTTATACCTGTCCATAGTAAAGCTCTCGCGCGATACTGTTGAACAGCGGTTAATTACATATGAGCCGAGCCTTTTGAGCTTATTCTCGGAAGAAATCTTCTTGGGCATTGAGGTAAAGCCCGTGAATGTCAAAAGTCCCTCAAGTATAAACAGCGGAATCAGCGCTATAGAGTAAATCAGCGCGATAAACTTGAAGAAAGAGTTGATCATACCGACAAAAGAAGCGATTCTTCTGCGGTGAACGATCTTCTCGGGACGTGATGTAATATCAATATAATTGCCGTTGGGAGTGAGCGTAAAGAAGTTCTTGTCCTGCTCAAAAAGCTCCGAGGGATTCATATCTACGTCGATCTTTTCGGCGTAGAAGTCGGCAAACATAACATTCAGATACATTCTGAACGGTAAGCCCTGTCCTCTTGTTTTCCAGAAAACATAGTCAAGGCGGTAGGAATACTCGCCGCTGAACATAACCTTACCGTCGATATATGTAATATCCCTGAAACGTATTACCATAGGAATACGTCTGTCCTCCTGACCGTTCTCAAAATAGAGAATTACCTTCGGCGTAGAAAGAAACTTAGGGTTGATAGTAGGGTCGATAAACTCGCCGCTGAGGCTTATTACCATAGAAGCCTTTTCAACGACAATACTGTTAATGTTAATCTTATACTGCAATTGAATACCTCACATCATTCCACTAAGCCGTAAAATTTTCTGACGGCTTCTTCAAGTTCATAATCCTTACCGTAAACGGATGACGAGCCAGCGACAAAAATGTCCGCGCCCTTCTCCCTCATCTCTGAGCAGTGATCCCAGCTGACGTGACCGTCAACCTCGATCTCAATATCCTTGCCGCTTTTAACAATAAGCTTTTTGAGCGCGGAAAGTCTTTCCATACTCTTGGGAGCCATAGGCTGACCCGCAAAGCCCGGATATACGGTCATAAGCAGAATAGCCTTGACCTCATCAAGATAATCGAGGACGGAATCGACGGGAGTATCGGGACTTATAGCCAGACACGGATCCGCTCCCCTGTCCTTTATATCCTTTAGTACAGCGTGAGCGTCATTACAGGCTTCCAAATGCACGGAAACCATATCACCCTCGCCTATGTCCATCTTATCAAAGAACTGCTCGGGCTCAAACGCCATAATATGAATATCACGCCTGATGTTTTTCATCGGCTTTTTCATACATTTGACCATATTGGTATCAAATGTGATATTGGGGACAAACTTGTTGTCCATAAAGTCAATATGCAGATACTCAACGCCGAGTCTGTCGAGCTTTTCGATCTCGGAAGAAAGGTTGAGCAAATCCGCGCACATAACAGATGGTGATAATTTTCCTGCCATAGCTAACTCCGTCAGTCGTTTACAATCATTACCTTGCTGTAGAACTCGGTATGATCCTTCATAATTTCAAGTCCCTTGTCCATTTCCTCGAGCGAGAAGGTCTGAGTGATAAGGGGTTTAACCTTAACGGCTCCTGAAGCCATCGCGTCAACAACGATACCCCAGTCACTCTTGGGAGTATTGTCATAGCGTGAGTTCCATGTGCCGTAAATCGAGAGCTGTTTTCTTAAAATCTGCCAGTAGGTGTTCTGCGGGAAAGTAAAGTCGCCGTGGGGATTACCTACGAATACAACCTTGCCGCCCTTGCAGACGCTTTCAAGACAGTTTCCTGCCGTTACAGCCGCGCCTACAGCCTCCATAGCAACGTCAGCGCCCTTACCGCCTGTCTGCTCCATAACCCACTTGATCGGATCGCCTTTAGAGGCGTTGAAATAATCGTAGAAACCGAGACTCTCTATGAATTCAAAGTTGTTGAGGTCTGTGCCGACGAGGAGGACCTTTTTAGCACCCCACGCTCTCGCCCACTGAGCGATAAGCATACCAATCGTACCGGGACCATAGATCACTACTGTATCTCCGACCTCTACTCCTGCTCTTCTCAGAGCGTGAAGGGCAACGGCGGTAGGCTCAGCCATAGCCGCTTCCTCAAAGCTAACATTATCGGCAATCGGAACGAGATTCCACACGGGAACTCTTACATACTCGGCAAAGCCGCCGTCTGAGCGCGAACCGAGATAGTCATAATTATCGCAGGTCTCAAAGATACCTGTGTTACAGCTGTTACACTTTTTACACGGAAGCAACGGGAAAACAGCGGCTCTTGTGCCTACGAGATGCTAATTCTCCTTTGAAGCCGCGGCGACAACCTCGCCCGCGAATTCATGACCCGGAATTGTCGGGAAATGATATGTTCCGTTTACAAATATTCTCGGGATATCCGAGCCGCAGATACCGCATGCCTTTACCTTGAAAAGAACCTCGTCCGGCTTTAACGTCGGCATCGGGCAATCCTCGTATCTTAAATCTCCGACCGCGTGAAGAACGCGCGCTTTCATTGTATCCATATTGTCCTCCGTTTAATCGTTTACTATAGTTTCAAATGTTTCCAAGTCTTCTATCGTAGTAATTTTGAAATTACGTTCGCTGCCCTCTACAAGTCTGATCTTCATACCGTGACGGTAAGCAATCTCACTGCTTCCCGCAGTGGCGGCGATTTCATCATCGGAAACGGAATTATGTATATCAAGATACTTCCTGAAATCAAAGCTCTCGGGAGCCTGTCCCGCAAAAAGCTCAGACCTCTTGAGAAGATTATCAATACTCTTGCCGTCTTTGCTCTGATAGATAGTATCCTTTACAGATATAACAGGCATAGCGCCGTCGTCCTCAACCGCGCCCGTCAGACAATCGTCGATGATTTTATCCGACACAAGCGGTCTTGCCGCGTCGTGAATGATAACAACGTCGGTATCGGGAGCATTCTCCTCAGCCGAGAGAAGTCCGTTATAAATTGAGTGCTGACGTGTTCTTCCTGCGGGAGCGTAACCCTTGACCTTTGAGATGCCGTATTTCTCGACATTCTCCATGACATAGTCCTTCCACTCGTCGCTTACGACAATGACGATATTATCAATGTTGTTGTGCTTCTGGAAGATATCCAGACAATATACGATAATCGGCTTATCGTTAACGACAAGATACTGCTTGGGACGGTCAACGCCCATTCTTGAACCTACGCCTCCGGCGAGTATAATAGCGGTATTCATAATCCACCTCCGAGTAAGTTTCTCTAATAAATTATAGTAACATAAAACAGCAATAAAGTCAATTTTAATATATAATTATACTTATAAATTAGTATAATATCAAAAAATTAAACTGTCAATCGTTGTAAAAAGACTGTAACCATTTAGAAAGCTTGATTTAAGGCGAAATTTATGATAAGATTTACTGAGAAAACTTCAAAGGTGATAAAATGGATTTAAGGAATAAATACTACCTCAGAAATACAGCGAGCGGCTTAGGCTTCTATATGTTTACGTCGTCATTGATACTGTACCTATCGTCGTATACTATGACATTCGCTGGAATAATCAACGGCGTGAGTTACGATAACTTTTACTTCACCGCGTTAATTGACGCCTCAGCCTCGATTCTGTCTATGTTTATTATAGGACTGTTATATTTAAAGCTTTCGCGCACATCCGCTCAGTCCGTAGTTCCGGTCAGAAAGGTAAACTTTTCATTACTATACAAAATTGTGCTGGCGGGACTGGCGATGTCGCTGCTCTCAAATTTCGTCACCGACATTCTGCTCAACAACCTCTCACTGTTCGGTTATGAGAACCATCTTGATATGACCTACACAACCAATACGCCGCTTGAAAACGTTATATACTTTCTTCGAGTAGCTCTTCTTCCCGCGCTGGTTGAGGAATTTATGTTCAGAGGAATTATACTTCACAAGCTGAGAGCCTTCGGCGACGGATTCGCGGTACTTTTATCCTCGCTTATGTTCGGTCTTATCCACGGCAATCTTGTCCAGATTCCTTTCGCGTTTATAGTAGGACTCGCACTGGGCTTCGCCGTCGTTAAGACAGGCTCAATTATCCCCTCAATAATTATTCACTTCCTTGTAAACGGTTCAAGCGTTATTGTTACTATTCTTGAAAAGAGTGTTGATGAAACTACTCTGAACATTTGTTACGGACTGTTTCTTATAATTGTATTTATAGGAGCGATTCTGTCAGCGATAGGACTCGGAAGAATAAAGGGCTTCTTCTCACTCAAAAGCAATCCCCTCTTTCCGATCAAGCCAAGCGTCAGAGCGGCTCTGACCTCAACGGGAATGATATTCGCTTTAATCTTTGTCATTCTTGAAATTATTTTATCCTTATCAATATGACAAATACGGATTATATGAGAGAAGCTCTCAGGGAAGCCCAAAAGGCGTACAAGCTCGGTGAGGTGCCTATAGGAGCGATCGTAGTCAGGAAGGGCGAAATAATCTCACGGGCGTATAACCGACGTGAAACAGGAAAGAACGCTCTGCTTCACGCAGAAACAGAGGCGATTTACAAAGCCTGTGAAAAACTCGGAGGCTGGAGGCTCTGGGAATGTGAGCTGTATGTAACGCTTGAGCCTTGCCCCATGTGCGCGGGAGCGATAGTCAACGCGAGGATCCCAAAGGTATATTTCGGAGCGTATGACGACAAAAACGGTGCTTGCGGCTCGGGCGTTGATTTAATGAATATGGAAAACAATTTTCGTCCCGAAGTTACGGGAGGAATACTTGAGGATGAATGTTCAAAAATAATTAAAGATTTTTTCAGAGAAATGAGAAACAAGCTGTCAAAAAATTGACAGCTTGTTTTAATTTATCTCATTATTAATTTCCGAATACAGCTCTACGGCGCGCTTTTTGAGCAAAATCTTATCGTTTTCAAGCTGTTCGTCGATTACGTCGTCGAGCAGCGAATCGAGAATGATTCCGATAGTTTTACCGTCGGTTATGCCGAGATGTATTAAATCAGAGCCGTTGACGGCGAGTGATTTTAATTCAAAGCACTCGTTGTTGTCGATGATCTCCTCAAACGCTTTTTTCGCGAGCTCGTGGTTATGAAGCTTGATTTCACGCTTGTACTTTGACTGAGCGAGCATATCGGCGTGCTGGATCTTCAGAAGTCTTTCAAAATTGATTACTCCGATTGAGTTGAGGACGTGCTTGATTTTTCGCTTGTTATCGGAGAATCTGACGTCGTGGTACTCGATGAGCACGCAGACGTCGTCAATTGTTTTTCTAGGATACTTTAATCTTTCAAGCGCGTTTTTAGCGAGCACAGCTCCGAAATGGTTATGACCTTTGAAGTGGTCAATTCCCTTTTCATCTGTCCTGAGCGCCAGCGGCTTACCGATATCGTGCAGGAACATCACAAGCCTTAACAGCTCGTCGCGCTCGATATTTGAAACCGAGGCTGTTATATGACGCCATACGGTCTTGTTGTGGTGAGGGTTATTCTGCGCAAAGTCAAAGGTCGAGACAATCTCGGGAATGAATACAGCAAAAACATCCTTGTATCTATTGAGGATATAATTGACGTTAACTCCGCATAAAAGCTTGTTAAACTCGGCGGCGATTCTTTCCTCGGAAATATTATTGAGCAGGAGCCTGTTCTTGATAATCGACGCCGCGGTCTTTGATTCTATGCCGAAGTTATAGACTGACGCGAATCTCAGTCCGCGAAGGATCCTGAGCGCGTCCTCGTTAAAGCGTGTATCGGGATTCCCGACGCATCTGAGCGCCTTGTACTTCAAATCCGCCTGACCGTTGAAGAAATCGACAAGCCCCTTTTCATTATTATAAGCCATAGCGTTGACGGTAAAGTCGCGTCGGGACAAGTCCTCTTCAATGCTCTGAGCAAAACTGACGTTCTCGGGATGGCGATTATCGCTGTAATCACCGTCAACACGGTATGTAGTGATTTCATACACTACCCCATCCATAAGCACGCCTATGGTGCCGTGCCTCTCCCCAACTCCGATAAGCTCACAGGAGGGAAAGACTTCCTTTACCTCCCCCGGTTTAGCGGAGGTTGCGATATCCCAGTCATTTGGATCAATACCGAGCAGAGCGTCACGGACGCAGCCTCCTACGGCGTAAGCCTCGTACCCTGCGTCTGAAAGAGCTTTTATAATTTTTTCAACGTTACCTGGAAGGGTAATTTTCACGTTCATCATCTGCGCAAATCTCTAATAAATAATTGTTTATAAGTCGGTTAAAATCCTTTGACCTTTTTTTAAGGTAGAAATAATAAATAACTTCTGCCGCGGTGATTACACAGGGAGCGAAAACGCCGTTAATATTCCATGTAACCAGAGCCGAAATAAATGTTTCAACAGAAACACAAAGAAGTACGATGAGTAAAATCAGAGCGTAGTTGCTGATTCTGAAATCGCCCTTTAAATGATTTCCTTCAATACGTCCGTAGAAATACTCGTTCATAAAAGC
>CACYDB010000062.1 GCA_902773035.1 uncultured Ruminococcus sp.
AGGTTGATGCCTGCCTTTGCTCTGTCTCTGATTGCCTGTAATTCAGCTAAAGATTTCATAATTAGTTTGCACCTCCGTATATTATTTGTGATTGTTCAATTAAGTATTGGTGAATCCATTCAAGGACGTCGGGTGTGTCAAGGCTCACGTCTCCAAGAACCTCCCTGAGCTCTCTTGTGTCGAGAGTGAAGGAGTTTATATCGGTTGAGTGAGTAAAGACGAAGTCGATGTCGGGATTACACCTGATTAAAATTTCCACAGTTGAGTTTATATCTCCGAGCGGAGTCATATCAATGTGGCTTTTAACGTATGAGGCTTTGGTGGTAGTGCCCTCGCCCACCTTGGAGGTGATTGAGAACGAGCCTCCCGTTTGCTCGGCGGAGAGCTTGAACAGCGGAACTCCGAGACCTACCTTGCGGGTAGTACGGGTGGTAAAAAACGGGTCAACGACCTGCTTGACCTGCTCATCTGTCATACCGCAGCCGTCATCGCTGATTGTAATTGAGAGGGAGTCGTCCCTGTCGCTTTCCGAAACGGTTATGAACACGAGCGACGCCTGAGCTCTTACAGAGTTCTGCGCCACATCCATAACGTTAAGCGATAGCTCTCTCATCAGTTGTATTTGTCGATAATACCCTGAACATCGTCAACCGTAAGACGTCCGTAAACATCGTCGTTGACAGTGAGTACCGGAGCAAGACCGCACGCGCCGATACAGCGGCAGGCTGTAAGCGAGAACTTGCCGTCAGGGGTACATTCCTCAGCGTCGATACCGAGAATCTGTGAGAGCTTGTCGAGAATGTCGCCCGAGCCCTTTACGTAGCAGGCTGTTCCCAGACAAACGGAGATGTGGTACTTACCCTTCGGCGAAAGCGCAAACTGTGAGTAGAATGTTGAAACTCCGTATACCTCCTCGAGCGGTACGTTAAGTCCGTCCGCGACCATCTTCTGAACCTCGATGGGAAGGTAACCGTAAATATCCTGAGCCTCCTGAAGAACAGGCATCACTGCGCCGGGGTCGTCGGCATGCTTAGCGATAGCTTCTCTGAGCTTGGCTTCCTGCTCAGGAGTCCCCGAAAAAGGAATACTGCTGATTTTCTTTTTCATGTTTTGCCTCCTTGAAAAAAGATTATGTACTCAATCGCGAAACGTCCCACGATTAATAGAATACAGTATGAGTATATTCGTACATTTATAGTTATTTTAACATAAAGCGACGGGGTTGTCCATATGGTTTTGATTATTTTCTGAGGTTTTTTGTTACATTTTTAACATATTTCTCAAATTTGAAGTATATTTGATTGGTTAGTTTTGACTAACTTGATAATTGAGATTATATAAATTGCTAAAATAGAATAAAAAGCGGAGAGCTGCCTCTCCGCTGAAATTATGTATCCAGAAAATCGAGCACCTTTTCCCTTGTGAGCTCGTCAAGCTCAATAAAGCTTTCGGGCTCGCGCATATTCTCGAGATAATGCGCGTCGGAGTCGGTGATGATTTTCATATTGTTTAAAATCGGGTGAAGCCTTCTGAGCTCCTCCTCCCTGCTTTTATCGGCAAGCTCCGCCGCCGTGAACTCACACATCGGGTCAATCTCGCCGAGTACAGACAAAATCGAAAGGCTGTCGCGGTCGATGTGCGCGGGAAGGCATACGCCGCCGTACTCCTTTACGAGCGAGTGAGCGCTCATAATGCTGATGTCGGTCGCGGGAAGCAGAAGGTGCTCAACCTCCCCTGTTTCCTCGTCAAGCTCATTCATAATGACCTGCCTGCCGTAAATCTCGGGCTTATTCCTGATTTTGAGCCTGTGGCTGTCAACATAGTCGTTCCACTTTAGCGCCTTTTCCAGCGTCGGAAACAGGCATACGGCGTGAATATCCTCGCAGGTAGTCAGCTCCATCCCTGGAATTACGACAACACCGACTTCCTCGCCGACCTTCATCGCCGCTTCGCAGTTTAGCGAGGAGTTGTGGTCGGTAAGGGCAATAACGTCAAAACCTAAAAGCTTCGCCATATTGACAAGGTTGTTCGGAGTCATATCCATATCGCCGCACGGTGAAAGGCAGGAGTGGATATGCAGGTCGTAATAAAACTTCATTTTAAATCAGCCCGCTGATTTTTACGGCGAGGCTGTAGCTGTTCTCGTCGGAGCCGTAGATAGTAACTCCTTGGATCTCAGCCTTCTTAGCCGCCTCGTCGTCGAGAGCCGCGTTTTCGACTAGAATGATACAGCTGACATCGGCGAGAGTCGCGACGGCGATCGAATTGATGTTGCCCATAACGGTGAGCCACGCAGAGTCCGCGGGAGCGCGTCCCATAACCCAGCTGAGCAGATCGCCGATGTAGCAATCATTTACCCCGCGGTCGTCATCTCCCTCAACAAGCGTCTTTAAGTTCAGCTTTTCGGCAAGTTCTTTTACTTTCATAGTTTATCCCTTATAAATCAAATAGTGTTTTTAAGCTGGTCGTAAACGCTCTGTATCTTCTCCTTGAGCTTGAAGATACAGTCGGTTTCCTTTGCCCTGCCCTTGACGATATCCTCCGCCATAGCGCGACAGGTAGGAGCTCCGCAGGAGCCGCAGTCGAGGTGAGGAAGTCTCGCGTAGATTTCCTCCATACTCGTCATCATCTCAAAGGCTTTGTTGATATCCCTGTCAAGACGGAAGATGTCGGCGTCAAACTCGAGCTCTCTCTCCCACTTCATAAAGTCGATATTATCATCCTCAATGTGATTGAGGGATACGGGCAGATATTTTCTGAGGTTCTGTATCCTCGCCTGAGCCACGTAGGCGTTCTCGACCGTCAGCACTCCGCCGACGCAGCCTCCCGAGCAGGCGTTGAGCTCAACGAAATCGACGTCGCGGATATGATCGTCCTCGAGCTCCTCGAGAACGTGAATGACGTTTTCGATACCGTCGGCGGCGAGATACTTTTCGCCGAGCATAGCGGCGCTCTCTCCGCCGGAGTTAGCCCAGCCGATACCGATAAGACCCGACTGAGCCAGCGGCTCGATCTCGGTCAGGTGATCCATAGCCTGAGTGAGCTCGGGGTAAATCTGTGAAATCGCTATAGCTCCGTCACAGGCTGACTTTTCAATGCTGTTCGGGGAATGTATCTCCGTGACCTTGGCGGCGCAGGGCGTGATGAAGAACACGCCTATATCACTGCTGTTCAAGCCCGTCTCCTCCACAGCCTCTCTGCGAGCGATCCTCGCGGCGACCTCGATCGGCGCGAGAAGCGGCATAACGTTGTCGCAAAGCTCGGGGAAACGAATCTTGATAAGCCTTACGACCGCGGGACACGCGGAGCTTATAATAGGCTTTTTGAGCTTATTCTCCTTGATCAGCTTGCGGGTAGCCTCAGACACCAGCTCAGCGGCGCGGCTGACCTCAAAGATCCTGTCAAAGCCGAGCTTTTTGAGACCCGTAAGGACAATGTCGATATTGTCGAGCCTGTTGAACTGACCGAAAAGCGCGGGAGCGGGTATGGCTACCTTGAGCTTATATTTATTTATATTTGACAGCGGCGAGCTGGACGCCTTCTTGGCGTGGTGAGGACAAATGCGTATGCACTCTCCGCAGTCGATACAGCGCGCGGGCAGGATATTAGCCTTACCGTCGTGAACGCGTATCGCCTCGGTCGGACAGCGCTTGAGGCAGTTTGTACAGCCGCAGCACTTGTCTATATCCATCTCAACCGAATGGAAATATGTATTCATATATAATTATCCTTAAGTTTATTTTACGTATACCGTCAGGTACAGATTTGTGCCGACGCCTATCGTTGTTTCAATACGCATTTCGTCGGTATACTTTTTGATATTAGGCAGTCCCATTCCCGCGCCGAAGCCGAGTGAGCGGACGTTATCGGGCGCAGTGGAAAAGCCCTCCTGCATAGCCTTGTCAACGTCGGGGATACCCGGACCCTTGTCGGCGAGCAGGATCTCGACCTTATCGGGATAGATATCGACGTCGCAGTAGCCGCCGTCTGCGTGGATCACCATATTGATCTCAGCCTCGTACATCGCGATAGCTACACGCCTTATAGCGTCGGAGTTATACCCGAGGGATTTGAGGCGTTTTTTTACCGAACCGCTTGCCTCACCCGCGCGGGTAAAGTCCTCGTTCGACACCTCGTAATGAAGATGAATAGCGTTGCTCATACGGCAGTTCCTCCCGAAAGTCCGTTGGCGTAGAGCTTACCGCAGGCGGTGAACATTCTGAAACGTGTTTTGATCAGCGTGATACCGCGGCTCTTGGCGAGGTTCACGATTGATTCGTCGGGGTCTTTACCGCGGACGAATACGATACAAGCCATATCCATCATCTCAGCCGTGCGGACGACCTGTGGATTGACAAGTCCCGTGAGCAGAACGCTCTGATCCTTAACAAAGGCGAGCACGTCGCTCATCATATCGGAACCGCAGGCGGTCTTGATAACGTGATCGAGGTCGCCCTCGCAGATGATCTCGCCCTCGAGAATGTCAATAATATCCTTAACTACCATATATATCATCCTTTCTGTTATATAAATCACAGTATTTGTTCTATTATATCATATAAAAAGTGTAAACACAATAGCGGATTTTTGTTCAATTATTATTGACACCGATTTTCAAAAGTTTTAAAATA
>CACYDB010000063.1 GCA_902773035.1 uncultured Ruminococcus sp.
CTCAGCTCAAGGCGTTCGCGGCTGATATGGATTTAAAATCCGACAGTTATCTTCCCGAAAAGCAGGAGCCTTCCGGTAAGAAGGTAGCTATTATCGGAGGAGGCCCCGCGGGACTTACCGCCGCTTACTACCTTACAATTATGGGACACAGCGTAACCGTTTACGATATGATGGACAAAATGGGCGGTATGCTCCGCTACGGTATTCCCCAGTACAGACTTCCCAAGGAGGTTCTCGACAAGGAAATCGCCATTATTGAAAAGACGGGCGTTAAGTTCGTAAACAACGTAAAATTAGGCGTAGACTTTACAATAAAATCTCTTAAAGAGGAGAACGACGCTGTTATCGTGGCTGTAGGAGCCTGGAAGTCCAGCTCAATGCGCACAAAGGGCGAGGAGCTCGACGGCGTATACGGCGGTATTGATTTCCTCAGAGGCGTTATAAAGGGCAACGCTCCCGAAATCGGCGACAAGGTCGCTATCTGCGGCGGCGGTAACACCGCTATGGACGCCTGCCGTACAGCGGTACGACTCGGCGCTAAAGAGGTTTATGTAGTATACAGAAGAACAAGAAACGAAATGCCTGCCGATAAACTCGAGATTGACGAGGCTGAGGAGGAGGGCGTAATCTACAAGTTCCTCACAAATCCGCTTTCGTTCAACGGCGAGAACGGCAAGGTGAAATCGGTAACATTACAGGTTATGGAGCTCGGAGAGCCCGACGCTTCAGGCAGACGCAGACCTGTTCCCGTTGAGGGCAAGACTGAGGAAATCGCCGTTGACAGCGTTATCCTCGCTATCGGTCAGAAGCTTGTAGCCGACGACGTTAAGGAGCTCGAGCTCAACGAGAGAGGCAACATCACCGCTGACGCTGACTTCTTTACAACAAGCATTGAGGGCGTATTCGCTATCGGCGACGCTACAAACCGCGGAGCTTCGATCGCTATTGAGGCTATCGGCGAGGCTGACCGCTGCGTTAAGGCTGTAGACGCTTATCTCAACGGTATCGACGTTGAAACGCGTATTCCTTATATCAGCAAGCGTGACGAAAGCACGATCGACTACTCAGACCGTGAGAAGCAGTCAAGACTTACTCCGAAGGTTCTTCCCGCTGACGTCAGAAACAAGAACTTTGACGAGGTAAGCCTCGGATTTACAGAGGAAGAGGCTAAGGCTGAGGCTCAGCGTTGTCTGGAGTGCGGCTGCCGCGAGTATTACAAGTGTAAGCTCCTGAATGTCGCTCAGAGATATGACATCAATCCCGAGCGCTTCAAGGGTGAAATGCCTCAGAAGTATTCGCGCGACGAGAACGCGTTTATCGAGAGAAACACTTCAAAGTGTATCCTCTGCGGACTCTGCGTAAGAAGCTGCCGCGAGGTTATGGATATCCACGCGATCGGACTTATGGGACGCGGCTTCAAGACAGATGTAAGCCCCGCCTTCGCGCTTCCGCTTGACCAGACAAAATGTACGAACTGCGGACTTTGCGTTCAGCTTTGTCCCACAGGCTCGCTCACCGAGAAGTCAAGCCTTGCAAAGCAGGTTCCGCTCGACGAGAGCTACACCGAGGAGTTTGTCGATATCGACGGCAAGCAGGCAAGCGTGCTCGTATCACGCTACAACGGAAAGGTTCTCAGAGTTATCCCGAACGACGAGATCTCGAGAAACTGCGGTCTTTCAAGAGACGAGCTTTTCAATAAGGTTAAATAATTAACGATATAAAAACAGGACTCACGTTTTTGAATGAAACGTGAGTCCTTTGATTTTTTGAATAATGTTTGTTAACCGATGGTTCTCGCCTTGACTGTCTTGCTCCACGCTGAGTCAACGTCTCCGTAGGGGGAGGAGTATCTCGCCCTGATTCTGACATAGTAATCGGTGTCGCTGTCCAGCCAGTCGATCACGTAGGAATTGTCATACGCGAACCACGAGGAAGCGTCCTTGAATTTGGCGTTGTCGGCGTACTGGACGACGTAGTATTCGGGAGCTCCCGCGAGCTTTTTCCAGCCTACCGTCAGGCTATCGGAGGTCGCCTCTTTAAGACTTAGCTCGGGTGTGGGAGGTGTGATTTTGTACGTCAGGATAAACTGCTTGCTGCTGTAGTTTGAGTTTACGTATACGCTGTACGCGCCGACCTTTTTGGGATGAGTCTTATCGCAGGTCACGGTGTAGAACTTTGACGGGACTGTCCTGCCCTTTGTATCCTTTACGATGACCTTGCAGGTGTGAGCCTTGCCGTCGTACTTGACCGAGGCGGTCTTTAGCTTCGCGGATTTGATAACGGGAGCGTTTTTAATTACCTTAACAGTAGTCTTTGAGTTTTTCTTGGTGGAAATTTTTATATCCACAGCCTGAGTGCCCGAGGTGGAGCATTTCTTTCCCGAGCCTCCGCTGAACGCCTGAACCCAGTATATGCCGCCGTTAGAGTCGCAGTAGCAGCCTACTCCCATAATCTTGAAGTCTTTGTCAAGAATGTTCTTGTTGTGATAGGTGGAGCGCGTCCAGCCCCTCATAACATCCGCGGGAGTTCTGTCGTTGTAGGCGATGTTCTCGCCGAAGGCTCTGTTCCATTTGAAAACGTTGGCGCAGGAGGTGCCGTTGGGACGGTCGTGGGAGAATTTTATGCTCAGCTCTGCGGCGCGCATCATAGCGGTTTTCGTCATAGCCGAGTCGAGCTTGACCTTTGACGAGCCGCGCTTGGCTCTGGCTTTGTTGACGAGCTTGAGCACCTTCCGGGCGTAGGAGTAGTTGAACCAGCCCTTGAGATTGTATGTTTTGGCGGACGCGGATACTGCCGCGAGTGACGCGATTATCGCCGCGGCGAGTGTTACAGAGATGATCTTGACAAGCCTTTTCACGACAGCTCCCTCCTTTCAAAACATAATTTCGGTTAAAACAGGACATACCTATAAATAATACTAAACTTACCTACTATAATTCTAACACGCTATTGGTGAAAATGCAATATTATTTATCAAAACATATGAAAATATTTATGCATTTTTACACTTGGAGCGTGTGCTCGCGTGAGATCGGGTAAGATACAAAATCAATCATACTCAATCTTACGCAAGTGGTTAGCCGCGCCCAAAATGTGAAAAATAATACTAATTTTTCCCACTGTTTTACTTGCTTTGTGGTTTATCACGAAAATACGCTGTTTTGTTGACTTTTAAAATCGGTTATAATATAATTACAATTGAATTAAAATGTAATATTATGCCAATATGGCGACAGTTTTTAAAGAGGGGATACGAATGATTACGTTCAACAGACCTCCTTTTCTGGGTACTGAGCTCGGATACATCAAGGAAGCTGTAGAAAATCAGAAAATATGCGGTGACGGCCCGTTTACACAGAAGTGCAACGAGTGGCTCGAGGATAAGACAGGCACAGCTAAGGCCCTGCTGACGACCTCCTGCACCCACGCGCTCGAGATGGCGGCTCTGCTGCTCGATATCAAGCCCGGCGACGAGGTGATCATGCCTTCGTTCACCTTTGTTTCAACGGCTGACGCTTTTGTTCTCAGAGGCGCGAAAATCGTTTTTGTCGATATCCGTCCCGACACTATGAACATTGACGAGACTCTTATCGAAGCCGCGATCACCGATAAAACCAAGGCTATAGTTCCCGTTCATTACGCGGGAGTCGCCTGCGAAATGGATACTATCATGGAGATCGCGAAGAAATACAACCTCGCCGTCGTTGAGGACGCGGCTCAGGGCGTTATGTCCACCTACAAGGGCAGGGCTCTCGGCTCGATCGGCGACTACGGCTGTTACTCCTTCCACGAAACCAAGAACTACAGTATGGGCGAGGGCGGCGCGATTCTCATTAAGGACGAGAATAAAATCAGCGACGCTGAGATCCTGCGTGAAAAGGGCACAAACCGCAGCCGTTTTCTGCGCGGACAGATTGATAAATACACTTGGGTTAACTACGGCTCCTCATACCTCCCGAGCGATATGAACGCCGCTTACCTCTGGGCTCAGCTGCAAAGGGCAAAGATGATCAACAACGACCGTCTCAGAGCGTGGAACAGGTATTACGAAGCGTTTGAAAAGCTTGAGACCGAGGGCTTTGTGGAGCGTCCCGTAGTTCCCGAAGGCTGCGTTCACAACGCGCATATGTTTTACTTAAAGCTCAGAAGCCTTGACGAGAGAACAAGATTTATCGCTCACTTAAAGCAAAACGGCATTATGGCTGTTTTCCACTATGTACCGCTTCACAGCGCCGAGGCAGGTCTGAAATTCGGCAGGTTCAACGGCGAGGATAAGTACACGACCGCTCTCAGCGAGCGTCTTGTCAGACTTCCGATGTTCTACGGACTTCGCGACGACGAGCTCGACTATATAATCGCGAAGGTAAAGGAATTCTTTATGGGTTTAATATGAATGAGAATGTAAGTATCAGAAAAATCACGGAGGACGATACACCTCAGGTAGTCGCGTGGAGAAACGCTCCCTCCGTTGTCGATCAGTTCATCTACAGAACTCCTCTCACTGAGGAAGGCCACCTGAAATGGTACCGCGAGAGGATCTTGAAGGGCGAGGTCGTTCAGTTCATCATTACGGATACAGCGACTAATACGGATGTAGGCTCGGTTTATTTCCGCGATATCGACCGCGATAATAAAAAGTGCGAGTACGGTATCTTTATCGGCGACGAAAGCTGTCGCGGAAAGGGTATAGGCTCGACTGCGGCTAAGCTTGCCCTCGACTACGCCTTTAACGAGATGGGAATGAACAGAGTTTTCCTCAGAGTTTTCGCCAAGAATCCGCGCGCTATCAAAAGCTACGAGAACGCGGGCTTTAAGTACGAGGGAAAATTCCGCGAGGACGTTATAATCGACGGCACAGCGTACGATATGGTGTTTATGGCTATACTCAAGGACGAGTATCTAAAAGGAGAATAATTATCAGATGAAGAAGATTTCTTTTGTAATTCCGTGTTACAGGTCTGAGAAAACAATAGAAACAGTCGTAAACGAAATTCACGAAACAGTTACCGCCGACGGCAGATATGACTACGAGGTTATCCTCGTAAACGACAGCTCTCCCGACGGCGTATTTGAAAAAATCACTCAGCTTGCTGAGAAAAATCCGCGTATCACGGGTATCGATCTTTCCAAAAACTTCGGTCAACATTCTGCGATCATGGCGGGCTTCAGCAGGGTGACGGGCGATATTGTCGTCGGTCTCGACGACGACGGTCAGACTCCCGCCGACGAGATGTTCAGGCTTATTGATACTCTCGGCGATAAATATGACCTTGTATTCGCAAAATATAAAAATAAGATGCACTCGGGCTTCCGTAACTTCGGAAGTAAAATCAACGATAAGATGGCGCAGATTTTGATCGGCAAGCCTAAAAAGCTCAAAATTATGAGCTACTTTGCCTGCAAGCGCTACGTCGTTGACGAGGTATTGAGATATACAAATCCCTACGCCTACATCAGCGGACTTCTGCTCAGGGCTACGAATAAGGTCACGAATGTTGAAGTCAACCACAGGGAAAGACTTGACGGCGCGTCGGGCTACACCTTCAAGAAGCTTATGCTTCTCTGGCTCAACGGCTTTACGGCTTTCTCGGTAAAACCGCTGAGAATCGCGACGGTTATCGGCTTTATCACAGCCGTAGTCGGATTTTTGTACGGCGTGTTCATCATTATAAACAAGCTTTTTATCAACCCCGGAGCGCCTCTGGGCTACAGCTCAACCATGGCGGTTATGCTGTTCCTCGGCGGTATGCTTATGCTCATTCTCGGTATGGTCGGCGAGTACGTCGGCAGGATCTACCTGAGTATTAACCGTTCGCCGCAGTATGTTATAAGAAACACAGTCGGCAAGGGAGAGGAAAAAGATGAAGGATAAAAAGAAGCTTAACGTCAAATCCTTTGCGCTTCTGCACGTTATACTGCTGCTTTACTCGTTTTGCAGCGTGTTCTCGAAGCTCGCCTCTCAGCAGGAGTTTATGTCCTTTCAGTTCTTTTTGTTCTACGGACTGGTGCTTCTGATTCTCGGGGTTTACGCGATACTCTGGCAGCAGGTGCTCAAAAAAATGCCCTTGACCACGGCTTTCTCAAACAAAGCGGTCGTGATCGTCTGGGGAATGATGTGGGGAGCGCTGTTCTTCGCGGAGAAGATACACTGGTATATGATCGTAGGCTCGATTATAATTTTCGCGGGCGTGATATTGGTGGTGTCGGACTATGAGTGAGACAGGGCTTCAGATTATATTTTCGCTTATCTTTGTCGCGTCCGTGCTGATTTCCTCAATCTCACAGGTTATGCTCAAGAAAAGCGCCGATAAGGTCTACGATAACGCGATCAGAGAGTATCTCAACGTAAGGGTGATCACAGCCTACGGGCTGTTCTTCTTCTCAACGGTGATCACGGTTTTCGCCTACAAATACGTTCCGCTTTCCTCGGGACCTATTCTCGAGAGCTCGGGCTATGTATTTGTAGCGGTGCTCGGATACTTCTTCCTTAAGGAGAGGTTCACCGTTAAAAAGGTTGTCGGAATGATTCTTATACTACTTGGAATCATATTGTTTTCCCTCGGGGGACAAATATTTAAATAACCGCAGGATAATTCAAGCTAAGTTTTTTTAAAACAGAGGAGAACTATGAATAAGACAAAGGTTAAAGTGAATAACACGCTTGCGGACAAGAGCTTCCGTATGGACAAAATCTTCGCTTCGGAGTGGATTCTCGCCGCGTCGGTAGGATTTCTTGTCTTTATTTCATCACAGTATATTGATCTGCGTTCGCTGACAATCTGGTCGACTAACGTCTGGGACGTTATCTTCGGCAACGGCGGTATCAGAAATCTGTACCACTACAGCTATCAGAATGTTCACGACGCTTTCCACCAGTATTTAGGCAGTGAGCTGATGTCGGTTCTGCCGATGTCGATATGGAACCTTCCGATATGGATCGCCCAGCGCTTCTTCCATCATGAGATTTCCGAGTCGGCGTTGATGCTCGGATACTCAAAGCTGTTCCTCGTCGGACTCTCGGTAGTTATGGTTTTCATCACAAGAAGAATCGCCTATATCATAACGGGTGACTACGATAAGAGTCTTGTGGCGGCGTTTTTATCGGGAAGCTCGGTGTTCCTGTACATCTCGGTATGCTTCTCGGGTCAGAACGACATTATAATGATATTGCCGTCGCTGTTCGCGATTTACTATCTGCTTCAGAATAAGCACAGGGCGTTCCTGCTCTGGTCGATGCTGACTATATCAATCAAGCCGTTCTTTATCCTGCCGTTCCTGGCGGTGCTCGTTTTATATGAGAAGAACTTCTTGAAAATACTTTTGAGACTGCTTATCGGCGTCGCGGGACTTCTCGTTCAGAAGCTTCTGTTTTTAGGAGCTCCGATGTACGCGGAGTCAATGGACAACGGTCCTAGCAAGCGTATGCTCGAGGATATGTTCCCCGGCAATATCTCGACCGCGTTCGGATATATCTCGATCTTCGCAGTCGCGCTGGTGCTTATCTACCTTTATTCCTACACGCGTCCGTTTGATATGGAGTCGATAAAGGAGGATCCCGCAAAATTCGGCAAATACGTAGTTTACGTCATCACCCTGACATATATGAGCTACGTTATGTTCTCACCGTTCTCATACTACAGGATCGCGGTTATCGTACCGTTCCTATATATCGTTATGGTAGAGAACAGCAAGATGTATATGTACAACCTGCTGTTTGATATTGTGTTCTCGTTCTCGCTCATAACCAAGATTATGCTGCGCGGCTCGAACATATTTATGATCGGCTTTGTCAACGGCTCTCTGCTTGCGCGTACCTTCGGCTACGACGTCAATGAAGCTACGGCGGGCTACTTTGAAAGCGTTGACTCCTATCTCTATCTCACAAACGATTTGATAGATCATCTGCAGTCGATGTTTACGGGTCTGACGGTCGTATGTATAGCGCTGCTGCTGTTCTTCAACCGTCCCGATAAGGACACTGAATTCAAGGTTTCGGGAGAGAGGAACTGCCGTCCGCTGCTTTGGGTTCACGCTATGCTCATAGTTCCCTATATGATGCTCACGATCTGGCTGTTCACTCAGGCGCCGGAGAGAATCTTTGTCTAAGGAGAGAAGGAAATGAAAGGTATTATCTTAGCCGGAGGAAGCGGCACAAGGCTTTATCCGATGACTCAGAATGTTTCAAAGCAGCTTTTGCCTGTATATGACAAGCCGCTTATCTACTATCCGCTTTCAATTCTGCTTCTCGCGGAAATCAACGAGATTCTCGTTATCTCTACCGAAAAGGATACGCCGCTCTATCAGAAGCTTCTCGGCGACGGCTCCAGACTCGGAATCACAATTGAGTACGCCGTTCAGGAGGAGCCTAACGGACTCGCTCAGGCGTTTGTGATCGGCGAGGAATTTATCGGCGACGACAGCGTTTGCCTCATTCTCGGCGACAATGTTTTCTACGGTCAGAATTTCCCGAATATGCTCCTGCAGGCGAAGGCTAATGTTCAGGGAGCTACAGTTTTCGGATATCCCGTCAAGAATCCGCGCGATTTCGGCGTGGTAGAGTTTGACAGCAACGGCAAGGCTATCTCGATCGAGGAAAAGCCTGAGCAGCCTAAGTCAAACTACGCGATCCCCGGACTGTATTTCTACGACAACAAGGTTGTTGAGTACGCGAAGATCATCGAGCCCTCCGCGCGCGGAGAGTACGAGATTTCCACGATCAACAGCATTTATCTTGAAAAGGGCGAGCTCAACGTCGTCCGCCTCGGCAGAGGAATGGCGTGGCTCGATACGGGAACTCCCGACGGACTTCTCGGCGCGGCTGAGTTTGTACAGACTATCCAGTCGATGCAGGGCTTATACGTAAGCTGTATCGAGGAAATAGCGTGGCGCAAGGGCTACATCTCCACCGAGCAGCTCAGAGAGCTCGGCAAAGAGCTTGAGAAAACCGCGTACGGTCAGTACCTACTCGGATTGGCAAAATAAAATATTTCAGGGCTGACTTTTGGTCAGCCCTTTGTTATGCCATAGTTTAGCTGAGGTCGGCTCAGCCGACGTCTTTGGAGGTAACGCTTTGGTATCGGAGAGGTTGTCCTCTCAGTTTATTATATGTGTCTTTTGCAAATTTTGTGCATAAGTTGGGTATTGCATTTTGTCTGTATTTGGTGTATTATCATAGTGGTACAGTATTAATTCAATATAAGTACGTAATAAATACTGAAACAGAGGTTGAAATTTATGAAAATGAAAAAAATTATTTGCGTTATGATCGCGGCGCTTATGATTTCCGCATTTGCGGCGTCCTGCGGCTCCGACAACAAGACTACGTCTACAGAGGCGGCGTCAACCGCGGCGACGGAAAGCGCTACCTCGGGCGATAAAGGAAATGAGCCTGAGACAATCGCGGGCGGTAAGGAGTCAAAGACTGCCTCGGATTCCGGAAAGGAACCTTCCAAGTCGGAGGCTAAAAATGAGTCCAAGTCTACAGCGAAATCAAGCTCAAAGTCAGGCTCGGGCAACCTTGAGGAAACAAAGGCTTCCCTGATCAGCAAATCGGACAGCAAGAGCGGCGGCTCCTCAAAGAGTAAGAGTGTAAGCTCCTCAAAGAGCAAGACCTCGGGCTCATCCAAGAGTAAGACCGCAAGCTCCTCAAAGAGCGGCTCGTCCAAGAGCTCCAGCTCATCAAAGAGCGCAAGCTCATCAAAGAACTCATCGTCAGAAAACTCCGCTACCGAAATCCCCAGAGATAACGTGGAGATAGATTTCAATGACCTTTAATTTTTCGGAGGGATAAGTTATGAAAATCAAAAAATCTTTGATCGCGGCGTCGGCAGCCGCTTTGATTCTCGCGGGCTCGATGTCCGTGATGACAGCGTTTGCGGACGCTAAGGTGATCCCCGGTGATACTAACCTCGACGGACGCGTAAACATCAAGGACGCTACCTGCATACAGAAGGTCGCGGCTAAGCTTATGGCTGAACCCGAGCACTATATCGAGACTTCCGACGTAAACCTCGACGGCTCGGTAAACATCAAGGACGCGACAGTTATTCAGATGTACCTCGCTGACTTGTACCCCTCGCTCCCGATCAACAAGCCTACCGAGGCGACTACGGAAACAGCGGCTCCTTCCGAAACAGCTTCACAGACAGAGACTGCTACCTCGGCTACCGATACAACCGCTCCGACGACTCAGGAGCCTACAGAGGCAAGCGAGCCTTCAACTCTGAAACCCACAGAGGCTACAGAGCCTTCTACCTTAAAGCCGACAGAGCCTAAGCCGACTACAACCGAGACTCAGGCTCAGACGGTTACAAATCCCGCTACACAGGCTACGACTCAGCCGACAACTCAGGCGCCGACTCAGCCTACCACAGCTGATCCCTGGGATCCGCGTATCATCCAGCCATGATCTTTAAGTTCAAGATTGCGGATATAGTATTCTCAGCGGATATAAGATACAAGTATACATATAATATTATGAAGGATTTCCTTGCCGGCGACGGCGAGGAATCCCTCTTTGCTTTTGAGATTACGGACGAGGATATTGAGAGGGAGAGAAAGCTCTGTCCCAATCCTCTTTCCGATCCGATGTATGAGAGTACGGCGGTTTACCGCAAATACATATATAACGTCCTGCGTGATTACGACGCGTTTTTCTTCCACTGCTCGTCGATCGCGGTCGATAATAAGGCGATAATGTTCACCGCCAGAAGCGGAACGGGCAAGAGTACACACAGAAACCTGTGGCTCAAAAACTTCGGAGATAAGGTTACTGTCATCAACGATGACAAGCCCATTATCCGTAGGGTTGACGGAGTATTCTATGTTTACGGCACTCCCTGGAACGGCAAGGAAGGCTTCGGCTCAAATATCAGAGTTCCCGCTCACGCGCTGTGCTTTTTGTCAAGAAGCGAGACAAACTCTATCGGCGAAATCGGAACAGCCGACGTAGTGGCAAAGACTCTCAACCAGACAGTACGTCCGCGCGAGCCTGAGCTTATGAGCAACCTGCTGGAGCTTCTCGACGGCTTTATAAGACAGGTTCACTGCTATGACCTGCGCGTGAATATGGACGACGAAGCGGCGATTGTCGCTTATAACGAAATTATCAGAGGTAACGTATGAAAAGAAAAGACGGATTTATGCTCAGACAGTTCGGCGACGATTATATCGTAGTCGCGGTCGGCGACGGCGCCGAGGATTTCAACAAGCTCATAACCCTCAACAGCGTCGGCGAGTTTATTTACAGAGAGCTCGAAACCGATAAAACACGCGAGGAGCTTGTCAAAGCCGTTACCGACAGATACGAGGTTGACAGAGCTTTAGCGGAAAAGGATATCGACGTATTCCTCGAAAACCTCTCCAAAGCGGGTTTGCTTGATGAGTAAAACCGTTGAGGACGTAATAAGGGAGCGCGGTTTTTTTGTAACCAAGCCCAAGGGCACGAGTATGTATCCCATGCTCCGCCTTAACTGCGACCATATCTGCGTAGTCCGTCCCGAGCTTCCGCTCAAAAGGTACGACGTGGCTATGTTCAGAAGGAGCGAGGGAGTGTATGTGCTTCATCGCGTGATGGACGTTACGGAGAACGGCTATACGTTCTGCGGCGACAATCAGTGCTTTTTTGACCGCGGCATAACCGACGATATGATAGTCGGAGTGCTCGACAGCTGGTTTACGGGTGAGAAAAAGCATACCGTCCGTGACAAAGGGTATTTGAGATATGTGCGCTTCTGGTGCTCGTCAATGACGCTGAGAAGATATATTCTGTGGTTCTGTCACCGCTTTTTATGGCGTAAATACCGCGGAAAATCTGTAGGTTGATATAATGGAAAACGTAATTTCAGTAAAAAATATGCGCGAGAGTGACGCCTTTACGATCAATACATCTGTAAGCGGGCGTGAACTTATGTACCGCGCGGCTATGGGAGTGTATAAGAATTTTACTCCCAAGGGCAAAATCGCCGTGATCTGCGGAAGCGGTAATAACGGCGGCGACGGATACGCGCTCGCCGAAATCCTCGCGGAACGCGGAAATGTTCCCACGATCATCCGCTGTTCAGATAAGCTCTCCGACGACGGCGCGTATTATTTTGACAGATGTGTTAAAAAGGGGATAGGGGTAAGCTTTTATGATGAAGGCGACGACCTCTCCTCCTATGATATAGTTGTAGACTGCCTGCTCGGAACAGGCTTTTCGGGCACGCTGAGAGAGCCGCTTCTGACTCTGATTGAAAAAATCAATCAATCGGGCGCATATGTGGTCAGTGTTGACATCAACAGCGGACTTTCAGGCGCTAACGGGATTGTCTCTCCCACAGCGGTGAAATCCGATATCACCGTTTCGATCGGCTATTTCAAGACGGGAATGTTCTTAAATGACGCGCCGAGGTATATCGGAAAGCTCGTTAACGAGGATATAGGCATAAAGCTCCTCAAAAAGCAGTATTATCTGCTCTCGGGCGACGAGATAAGCCTCTTTACAGGCTATTCGGGCATACAGCTTACGGCTGAGGACTTTTCGCGCGAGTACGCGCTAGACGAGGATGAATTCCGCAGAAGTCCGCTCAAGGTGGTCTCTAAGGAATCGACAGACAGCAAAAAAATATTCGTGATTGACTATAACGGCAGCAAGCTTATTGTTGACCAGACCTACGTTTATTTTCAATCCGACAGAGTATAGAACGCTTCGCGGCTCACGGCGGAGCTCAGAGATAATTTGTGAGCGGAAAGGCTAGGAAATTCTATGAAAGACAATAATAAGAACGTAGTTACAAACCCGGAGCTCGTAGAGGCTATAGAAATTATGCAGGAGGACGGTTGTGATGAAAACGTCAATCATATGATTGACTGCCTGATGGCTGCAAAGCTCATCACTCCCGGCAGAGTTGAGAAGCCCCGTAACGTCGCCAAGACAAATAAGGAAGGCGGCACTGTTATGCAGCAGGAAACTCAGGTTCAGTTCCAGCTTATCGAGAACGGCAATAAGGAAAAATTCTTCCCCGCCTTTACCGATGACGAGGAAAAGATGAAGTGGGAGGTAGCTAAGGGCAAGGATAATGTCATTATGACCTTTGACGACTTCGCTCAAATTCTCTCCGATCCGAACTGCGAGATCAAGGGCTTTGTAATCAACCCCTTCGGACGCTCGGTCGCCTTCCCCAAGCCTATGGTAATGTCCTTGAAGCAGCAGAAGGATCAGCGCGCTCAGGCTCAGGGCTTGCAGCAGCAGACTATTCCCAACGATGAGAACGTTCAGATCGGCGATCCCGATCCCGACGAGTATCCGATCGATATGATGGCGGCTATCATCAACTACCTCAACGAGAGAGACGACGTTCACGCCGCTTATCTGCGTATGTTCCAGCGCGAAAATGACGAAAAGCCCAGCTATCTCGTCATTGTTGACTTTGACGGCGACAAGCTTGAGGAAATCTTCAAGGGTATCTCGACCCACGCGTCCCCCCATCTCAGCGGCTACCAGCTCTCGATGATGCCTTATTCTGTTCCGTTCGCAAAAAAGGCTGTTGACGGAGTTGAGCCTTTCTTCACATCAGAGGGCTGATTTTGTCACAAAACTTGATAAATATTCACTTCCGGTGTTGAAATCGGAAGTGATTTTTCTTTTATGAATTTTTAATTATATTTTAAAAAAATAGTGCCTAAAAATGTTTTGTGAAATTTATATAAATTGTACATTGATTTTATAGACAAATCATTATAGAATATATATGTGTTATAATATTCAGTATATTATACGGAATAATTTTTGCAAAGGAGAAAAAGAAAATGCAAATGTTCAAAAAACCCGTTGCGATGATTCTTTCAATACTTATGTTATTGTCAGTATTCAGCGTTGCGGCAACAACAACGGCTTTTGCGGATGGCGAAGAATACCATAAGGTAACTTTTAAATCTACGCAGGGCTTGTTTGAAGATTATACCCGCGAGTATAAGGCAGGGGATACCTTCACATTCACACTTGGACTCCAGACTCAGAAGTACGTTGAGGATAATACCATTTCCGTAACCTACGACGGCACTCAGGTTAGAGTTGCCAAGGTAGAGTCCCCGTATACTCTTCCCGATCCTACAACCAATGAGTTAGCTAACGAGTATCTGGTTGTAATCTCAACAGCTACTTCTCCCGTTGATACAAGAAACGGCGGCAATTACCTCAAGTTTACAGGTAGGATCAAGGACGCATTCAACAAAGACCAGACTATCAACATTGATATGCAGACTCTCAGCGTTGCTGACTTTAATGTACAGACTGATCCCGACTTCGGCAATACAACTTATGAAGAGATCCATGACTCCGTTGAAACACTTGTCGCTTGGAGCGCCGTTGAAGACGGTAAGTCAGACAAGTTCTCAGCTTCGATCTCTGCTACAGGCGGACGCGAGATCCAGCCCGATCAGCCTCCCACAACGGCGCCTCCTACAACAGAGCCTCCCACAACGGCGCCTCCTACAACAGAGCCTCCCACAACGGCGCCTCCTACAACAGAGCCTCCCAC
>CACYDB010000064.1 GCA_902773035.1 uncultured Ruminococcus sp.
ACTGATCGACGAGGTCAAAAAACTCGCTCTCGATATTCTCGAGGATTGCGCCGAGAAGAATATCCACGAGTGGGGTATAATCAAAAACAGGATCAAAGAAGAGGTTTCAAAGCTGATCGCGCAGAAGACGCGACGCGCGCCTATGATCCTCCCGATACTTCAGGAGGTATAAAATCTTACGGTCAGCTGATATGAGGTTGAAATGAAAAAAAGAATTTGGACGTTGGCTCCGTGGTTTTTGTTGTTTTCGGCAGCGATGTTCGTAATGGCGATTTTCACGATACAGTATAATAAATTACTGGCATGCTTAGAGCTTGTTGTTTCGGTTGCTTCGGTAATCCTTGTGCTTGTATTGTCGATCAATTTTCGCAAATATATCCAGAATATGGTTAAAACCACTGCAAACCATATCAGCGGATTTAACTCTGATTTTCTTGACAAATATAAATATCCGGTCGTAGTGGTCGGCTCCAAGGGTGATATTTTCTGGTGCAATTCACGCTTCAGAAAGGTTCTCGGAAGCCGAAGCCCCGAGGGAGAAAGCATCAACGCGTACCTCGGCGGAAAAAATGTTTTTGATATCGCCGATTCAGATGGAGTCGATATCGCTATCGACGGCAAGGAATTCACCGTTTACGCGCTTAGTGTAGGCGAGGGTATTATCTGTCATTTTATAGATAACACCTACTACAAATCGGTTGTACGCGAGCACAATGCGTCAATGCCTTGTGTAGCGCTTATCACCTTTGATAACGCCGACGACTTCCTTACAAGCTCAGAGGAGTTCTATTCTACCGTAGCGATTTCGGTAGAGGCAAACCTTCAGGGCTGGGCGATCGACTACAACGCGATGTACAAAAAAATCAGTAATAATCGCTATATGATCATATTCCGCGATAATGATGTTGACAAAATGATCCCGCAGCGTTTTCCGATTCTAAAGGATATTCGCTCGATCGGTACGGCGCGCTATACACCGACGATTTCCGTTGGTATCGCGCGCGGCTGCAAAACTGTTCACGAAAGCGAGATCGCGGCGCGTAAGGCGCTCGAAATGTCATTGGGCAGAGGCGGAGACCAGGTCGCTATTATCAAAGATAACAGCTATGAGTTCTTCGGCGGTACCGCTATAGCTTCCGAAAAGGTCAGCAAGGTGCGTATGAGGGTTATCGCCAACGCGATCAGCCGCTCGGTTACCGATTCCGATAAGGTCTACATAATGGGACACCGCTTTTCAGACCTCGACTGCATCGGCGCCGGGGTGGGCTTGCAGTGTATAATGGAAAACAGCTTCAAAAAGTACAGCAAGGTTGTCGTTAACGAAGAAACCTCAATGGCAAGACAGCTGATCGATTATACACGCGAAAAGCTTGATAAAGAGATCTTCATAACTCCCGAAGACGCCATAAAAGGAGCTACGGCTAAATCCTTACTTATTATAGTTGACACACATATCAAGAATTCGCTCGAAAGCCCGGAGCTTTACGAGAAATTCAAAAAGGTAGTAATAATTGACCACCACCGCAGAGCGGTTAATTATATTAATAATTCGCTTGTATTTTGTCACGAACCGTCGGCTTCATCCGCAAGCGAAATGTGTGCCGAGATCATCAGCTATTTTGACGACCAGTCGCTCGGCTATATACAGGCTGACGCGCTGCTTTCGGGTATTATGCTCGACACCAAAAACTTTGTGCTTAAAACAGGCGTCCGCACCTTTGAGGCGGCGGCGTATCTCAGGCGCAAGGGCGCAAATACCCTCACCGTCAAAGAGATGTTCTCAGGCAGCATAGAAACCTACCGTGAAAAGGTAGATATCGTCGTTAGAAGCGAAGTTTACCGCGGCTGCGCCATATCAAAAACAGACCTTCAAAAGGAAGATATCCGTCTTGCCGCTGCCCAGGCGGCTGATGAGATGCTGACCCTAAAGGGCATAGTGGCGTCGTTTGTTATCTTCGCCGACGAAAAAAATCTCAACATCTCCGCCCGAAGCTACGGACGCGTAAATGTTCAGCTTATTATGGAAAAGATCGGCGGAGGCGGTCACCAGACTATGGCGGCGACCCAGCTTTACAATACGACCTTCGAGTCCGCTTATGAACAGTTAAAGGAAGCTATAGACAGCGTACTCGATGATAATGAAGAATAACAGCACAGAAAGGCAGTTGAAATATAATGAAAGTTATTTTATTGCAAGACGTTAAGTCACTCGGCAAAAAGGGCGAGCTTGTAGACGTATCCGAGGGCTACGGCAGAAACTTTCTGCTTCCCAAGAATATGGCTAAAGAAGCAAACGCCCAGGCTATGAACGAGTATAAAAACGCCGAGAACTCAAAGCAGTTCAAAATCGACACCGCAAAGGCTCAGGCAGAGGCTAACAAGAAAACCCTTGAGGGCAAGACCTTCAAGATGACAGCCAGAGCGGGCAAGGG
>CACYDB010000065.1 GCA_902773035.1 uncultured Ruminococcus sp.
ACGTCGAGTCCCGTATTTACCTGACTTACCTCGGTTGATCCGTCGTAAACGAGGAAATAAATTCTTGAAAGCTGTTCGTAAGACGGGATCTCCGCCTTGTAGACAGCTACTCCGTCTATAGTCTGACCTGAGGGCGCCATATTGTAGTGGGTGGAATTGCCCTCGAGGTCAACCGCTACCAGCTTGTAGGTGTAGCCTGCCGACTCCTGTCCGGCGCTTGGGAGATAGAAATATGAATCAGTATAGGTAACGGGTTCGGTCGCCTCAGTAGCGGAGGTGGTTTCCGGATCGGTAATAGGCTGAGTAGTAGGCTGCGTCGCGGGTTTCAGCTCGTCGAAGGAGTACCATGCGCGGATAATATCCTCCGCGCTGTATCCGTCGAGAGCGTCGGTGTTGCACTTGACGCCGTTTATCGTAACATTTACGTCAGGTATTTTGCCGTTATTTTTGGCAGCGAGCTTGTAACCTTCATTAGCCGCTATGTTGAAGCTGACCTCGTACACCTTGCCCTCTTTGAATTTCTCTCCCTGCATAACCCAATTGTCATCGGTATTATTATACCATCTGATCGAGCCTTCATCGCCGAGGGTAACTCCGTCGGTCACGTTGTAGGAAAAATCAACAGTCTCGCCGATGACGGGTTCTGTAACCGTAACGGCGATTTCCTTGACTTCTGTTTTGCCCTCTGATGAAGCGTTTGTGTAATAGAAAGTTGTTACGGGAATGTTTCTGGTTTCGATTCCGCCTGTAGTGGAGAGGCTGAAAGGTCCTTCCTCAAAATATGGGTCATGAGATATTTCAGCGCTGCAGTTATCTTTTTTGATACCCCAGACACCGCCGCCTGTGCTGTCCTTTTCTCCTGTGTTATCTATTACGGTTACGAGCATATTGCCGCCGTTATAGGTGTACGGCGTGGCAAACTGGATCTCAATGGTTTCGTCTGATCTGTTCAGGAACCAATTGCCTTATTTATTTGGGATTTTGGTTACTTTTATCGTATCATAAAGACAGCCGTTTTGCAACAGTTTTTATTATCCGAGCATGGTGGTTTTATGGTATTAAAGGCTGTGCCGCTTTTATAAAATTGTACATTTTTTAGAGTTTAAATATTTTAAATAATGTGTATATACACGAAGTTGCTAAAAACAATTCCGATATTTATAATATGATTGATTATTTTGCACAAATGGTATATAATATTGGTAATTATACACAAATATTGACTATATGACAACATCGAAGGGACGGAAGATGATAAGTGAAACTTAAATCAAGGAAAGCCGCGGCTCTCTTAATATTCTTTTTTGTGCTTATAGTGGGAACGGTCGCCTCGACCGTGGTATGTCTCGCGAATGATTATTGTACTATAAGGGTTGACTACAAATACAGCGACGGGTCTGTAGCGCATGACCCTTATGTCGCTGTGCTTACATACGGCGATGAGGTTAACCTTTCTGTTAAAAATCCGATCATCCCCGGATATAAGCCTGTTGACTCGCTTGAAGCTCAGGCGGAGTCCGCCGCGACAACGGTATTGAATTATCCTTCGCTGGATGATGATAAGACAATAACGGTTTATTATGTTCCCGACCTTGTGCACTACAGGGTGCGCTATTTTAAGCAGAATGTTCGCGATGACCTTTATACCGAGGATCTTTCGCTTTCAAATGACGATTACGAAAAGAAGGGGTATACAGGCTCTATGCCCGATTCGTTCAAGGATTTTTCGGGCTTTACGAGTCTGTACCACGACACAGATACTATCGCCGCCGACGGCTCTACGGTGTTCAAGGTTTATTATGAGCGTAACTATTATCTTGTGAACTTTCATCTCGGTGAAGGCGGCTACGGCGTTGAGCCTGTATACGCTAAGCAAGGCACAACCTACAATATCGCGACTCCTAAGCGCGCGGGTTATGATTTTCTGGGCTGGGTAAAGTCAAACGACAACGGAGACTATCTTGACGACAGCGGAAATACTATAACGGAAACTCAGGCGAGAAATACTGCTCGGAAATGAAGCAGCGGCGTAGTTCCGATCGGGGATACGCATTACAGGGCTGTATGGCAGCCGCAGGACGCTAAATTCAGCGTTGTATACTGGTCTGAGAACGCCGCGGACAACGGTTATTCCGTTATCGCGTCTAAGGATATTACTCAGATTGTCGTAGACAACACTTCCACAGATGTTAAGGCTGATATGACCATCACGCCTGATACAGTTGTCAAAAACGCCGCGGGCAATAATATGGCGCTTAAAAACTTCTTTTCCTATAATCTTAACAGCGTGGATCCGAATAACGCGAATAATACCGATACGGAAAAGTATGACTCATCGGGTAAAAGAATTGACTTTAACGATATAAGTAAGGGCGTCAGCGAGGAGTACAGCGGTAACGGTAAGCTGTTTGAACTCAACGACTCGTCCAATATGCCGTCGGGCAGTATCTATATTACCGATACCTCCAAAACCGTAGCGGGCGACGGTACAACTAAGCTGAATATTTTCTTTAAAAGACGACCGATCACGCTCAAGTTCTTCTACGCCAGAAGAAAGCTTGTAAACAATCAGCCGACGGGCGCGATTGACCTTACAAATTCAACTAAGGGCTTTTCAAATCAGTCATACAGCGGTATGAATTATATGTCGGCTGTGTCAAGGGGAACATGGCAAAGCGATATAGCCGATACCCTGCCGACGTTGAAGCAGGAATACGTTCAGGCGGGCTATATCTCCGAGTTGTATGAGGATTACAGCGGATACAGATATTATTACTATCAGGTTGAGTCTAAGTATAACGCGCCGCTGAAAAATAAATGGTTTGTTGACTCGGTTAACCCTGTACATAAAAAAGGTTATGCTTCGGAGCAGATGTGTATACAGGGAAGCTGGGCTGTAGAGAACGGCACAAATTATTATAACAGCCACACAACTGTTAAAAACTATACTATCAAGGGCGTTTACGAGAAGCTCGGAATTGAGCTTATGTTTGCGACCAGAACAACAGATTATACTGAGCTTCATTATCTTGTGTCATGGACCAATACCTCGAGAACAGGTAACTGGAACGATGGTATCAACCGAGTTTTAAAGTTTAAATATAAGAACTATGTTGAGCTTACAAATTACGAAAAGAACGAATTAAGAACCTGCTTTTCGATGGCAGAGGATGCTCCGGATAGGAATATACCTTCCTCGCGTGTGTTTGATCCCACTAAAAACGACTATATCAAAGAACCCGGTACAAATAATTATATAGATCTTGAGATTGTAAATGATAATGTTCTGGTAACCGGTGAAAACGCTCTGTATTCGGAAATCGTAAAATTCAATTCGAGTACCGATCCGAACGCGCAGCCAAAACTATACGGATTAAAAACAACGTTTGAAGAAGTTGATACTCAGTTTGAACAATTAGATTCGGTATATGAGGTTGAAACGGTTGACTCGGGTGATCAGTACGATAGAAGTAAACCCGAAGCTGTGAGAACCGCAAACGTCCGTACTAACCAGACCCCTGCCGATCTTACGGGCTTTCAGATCGAAAACTTCAGGCTGAATCCTTCGACGCAGCAGATTGTGCTCGATCCTACCAATACGACTGTCGACTGGTCTGAGGATCAGGAGAATGACCGCCGCGCTACAATCAGATTCTTCTACCGCCGCCGTACCTACAATCTGTCTTTCCACAACGGCAGCAGTTTTGCGGGTGAGAACTTTGAAGTTCCTTACGGAGAGTACGTCAACTATACTACAGCTCCGCAAAGGCTGATTATCCCTACATATTATAACGAGGACCTCAAGGATTACTATTCTTTCAAGGGATGGTACTTTGATCCGATATTCTCCGCCTCTGAGGCAACGGCAGGATTTCCGATGCCTGCTGACGATACGGTGTTATACGCAAAGTGGGATCCTGTGAATAAGGATGTATCCTTCTACAATGACTTCTCCGCTTATTCCGATCCCGACGCCGATCCCGTTAATGCGTGTGTGGTTCCGTACAACACCAAGATTATTACCTCGGAAATACCCGTGGATGATGAGAACGCCGAGCATAAGCTTACTCCGAAACCGAGCGGAGCGCGTTTCGCGGGATGGTATTATGTTGACAAGGAGGGCAAATCCGTCCGCTTTGACCCCGAAAACCTTCCCGTAACGCGTGATCTGAAGCTTTACGCGGAATGGGAGTCGGTTCACACCGCCCGCTACAGAATCAGATATGTTGAGAAGGGAACTGATAATGAGGTTGCCGATCCCGATACGGGCACGCTCTTTGTTTCAAAGACAAAGACCTTTACCGCTAAGTCGGGGGATAAGTATAACGCCGCTCATCAGTGGACAGAAGGTCAGCCTAACTGGTGGCCTGTGATTTCCTCGCACTCGATTCTGATTGAGGAGAACGATGAGGGCGAGGAGTACGAGCCCAACGATTTTACTTTTGAATATTTCCAGAAATCCACTCCCGTTTATTACTCGGTGCAGTATCTTGACGCGGAGACCAATAAAGCGATTGACGGGGCTTCCGCGCAGACTCATTCCACTTTCCACGCGGCTGTTACCGAAACTGCTCCGTATATCGAGGGCTATGTCGCCGACAGCGTTACAAAGTCGCTTGTGCTGGCGGCTTCCGAAAATACGGACTCTGAAAAAGCTCAGGAAGAAGAAATCAAAAACAATGTTATCATCTTCTTCTACTCAAAGTCCGATACCTCGGCGATCTATCAGGTAAATCATTATATTCAGAATGTTGACGACGACGGTTACGAGCTCTATAACAGCGAAACGTTATACGGCACTAAAAACGAGAGCGTAAGCCTGAGCTCGATTCAATCGGGTGA
>CACYDB010000066.1 GCA_902773035.1 uncultured Ruminococcus sp.
CTCTGAGGACTGGGTGGGTTACTCAACTCGCTACGGCGATTCGGTAGGCGATTTCAGCCCCTGCTCAAACCTTACCGTTGCCGAGCTGAAGCAGATCGGCAGGCTTTTGGGACTTCCCGATGTGCTGGTCGACAAGGTGCCGATTGACGGACTCTGCGGCAAGACGGATGAGGAAAACCTCGGCTTTACCTACGCGGAACTCGATAAGTATATCCGCGAGGGCGTGATCGAGGACGAGGCTAAAAAGGAAAGAATCGACCGCCTGCACAAGCTCAATCAGTTCAAGCTGCAACTTATGCCCGCGTTTAAGCCGGAAGAGTATTAATCTATTATTACATAGTAATTACGCGAAGCGTAATATCATTACGAAGTAATTTCATTAAATGATGAATGAAGAATGAAATTTGCCTTCGACAAATGAAATTCGCTTTTCGAATAAATCAAAGAAAGCGTGAGAATAACTATATGCGCACAAAACCGTACAAGCTCGGGATAACTGTCGGCAGGTTTCAGACCTTCCATACAGGCCACGAGTATATGCTTGGTAAGGCGACTGAGCTCTGCGACACCGTAGGCGTGCTCGTAGGCTCGGCGCAGGAGAGCGGAACTCTCAAAAATCCCTTTGACTATGAAACCCGCGAGCGAATCCTCAAGACCGTTTTCGGCGACAGCATAAAGGTTTACCCCCTCGCCGACATAGGCGTGGGCAACAACTGCGCGTGGGGAGAGTACGTCCTCAAAAACGTGCTCGAGCTTTTCGGCGAGTATCCCGACCTGCTCGTTTCAGGTAAGGAGGCGCGCCGCCTTGACTGGTTCGACTCGGAGAACGGGCTCGAGATCTCTGAGCTCTACGTTCCCAAAATCATCGACATTTCCGCCACACAAATGCGCGATCACTTTATTGACGACAATTTTGAGGAATGGAAAAAATACACAAACCCGAAGCTCTGGGGCGAGTACAACGCCCTGAGAAAAGCCGTTCTGAGCTCAAAGGATAACTTGGAAACGGCAAGTTTATAGGAGAAAAAATGAAGCTTGAACCGATTGTAACGTCGTTGCTCGACACCGACTTATACAAATTCAATATGGATCAGGTGATTTTTCACAATCACACCGACCTCTGCGGTCAGTACTTTTTTAAATGCAGAAACGAGGATGTCGTTTTCACTCCCGAGATCGTAGACGAGATCACGGCTCAGGTAGACCACCTCTGTACTCTGCGATTCACCAAGGAGGAGCTTGAATACCTGCGCTCGATCCGCTTTATAAAGGACGACTACGTTGAGTTCCTCAGGCTCTGGCGACCTATCCGCGACTATGTGAATATCAGCCGCACCGACGGCGGAGAGCTTGAAATCGAGGTCAACGGACCGCTGTTCTCGGCAATGCAGTTCGAGATTTATCTGCTCGAAATCGTCAACGAGGTTTACTTCCGTATGACCTACGACTACGACGAGCTCCTGCGATCCGCTGAGGAAAGGCTCGATAAAAAAATCGCCGACTTCAACAGCGGCAAATACAGCTTCACCTTCGCTGAGTTCGGATGCCGACGCAGACTGTCGCGCGAGTGGGAGGACGTTGTCGTCAGGCGACTGGCGACCGAGACCGATAAATGCGTCGGCACCTCAAACGTCTACCTCGCGAAGAAATACAACCTCACGCCAATCGGCACCTACGCTCACGAGTATGTCCAGATGTTCCAGGGAATCGACAAGATCCCGCTCGCCTACACAAACTACTACGCGATGAAGGACTGGTACACCGAGTATCAGGGCGATAACGGCACCGCCCTCACCGATACCGTGACTACGGATCTGTTCCTGATGGACTTCAATCGCTCGATGGTCAACAACTACAACGGCGTCCGTCACGACAGCGGCGACCCTTACGAGTGGGGAGAGAAGATGATCTCCCACTACGAGCGCTACGGCGTTGACCCGAGGACAAAGCTGCTGCTGTTCAGCGACAGCCTCGATTTTGACAGGGCTCAGGCGTTGTATGAATATTTTAAGGACAGGACAAAGGTGTCCTTCGGAATCGGCACCTTCTGCTCAAACGATACGAAGGCTCAGGCGCTCAATATAGTTATAAAGCTTCAGTACGTCAACGGTAGACCCGTCGCGAAGCTTTCAGATACACCGGGCAAGGCTATGTGCAGGGATGAGAATTATCTTGAATATCTGCGTCGCTCGGTTGAATTCAGATTGCAAAGAGAAGGAGAGAAGTAAAATGTGGTTAGATGTATTTCTGAATTTTGATTTTTCGGTACTTGATTTCATCGCGGAGAGTATCCGAAACTCATTCCTCGACCCGATTATGTGGGGATTGTCAATGTTCGCGAACAAAGGCTTGGGCTGGGCGTTGCTCGGACTGATTCTGCTCATCCCCAAGAAAACAAGGCTCGCGGGAGTTATCTCACTTGTTTCACTGCTGGTTACGCTGCTTGTGGGCGAGTACGCGATCAAGCCTATTTTCTGCCGTATGCGTCCCTACGATATGTACGAGACGTTCCACGGAGTCGCGATGCCGTTTACGCTCAACGCGGGCAGTGAGCACAGCTTCAGCTTCCCGTCGGGACATACGGGAGCATCCTTCGCGGCGGCTGTATCTATGTTCAAGATCAACAAGACCGCTGGCTTTATAGCGCTGATATTCGCGGCGCTGATTGGCTTCTCGCGCCTGTACAACTATGTGCACTATCCGACCGACGTTTTCGCGGGAATGATTCTCGGAACCTTAGTCGCTTTATGCGTTATGTTTATCTTTAAGGCGACCAAGCTCGAAAATAAGCTCAAGCCGAGAAACGCTTAATAAGTTTATGTAAAAACAGCCCGACGGTGTTTCCTTATCGAAAGGATACCGTCGGGCAATTGATTTTCTGCTTTTACTGAGGGAAGAAATGATATTCGCCTGCGGCGAATGAAGAATGAAATCTGCCTCGGCAAATGATATTTGCTGCGCGAATAAGAAAGCTCCCTTTCGGGAGCTTAAAATCAGAATTCAATGCCGAACCTAGCCTGAACTCCCTTGTCGTAGGGATGGCGGATTTTCTTCATCTCGGTGATATAATCCGCGAGCTCAAGGATTTTCGCGCTCGGGTTATGACCTGTCATTACGATCTCAAGGTTCTTCGGCGCGTTTGACACAAACTCATACACGCTGCCCTCGCTGATCATTCCCGCCTCAACGGCTGAGAAAATCTCGTCGAGCACGAGCATATCGTACTTCTCTGTCAGAACCTTAGTGACGCTTTCGTCAAAGATCCTGCGGAAAAGCTGAGCTGCCTTCGCCTTTTCGTTCTCGTCCATAGCGTAGGTGAATTTCAGCTCAACAGGGCAGAAGGTAAGGCTGATGTTCTCGGTATGGCTCAGCGTATGACGCTCGCCCGAGAACTCCGTCTTTAAAAACTGCACAAAAAGCACCTTCATTCTGCTGCCCGCGGCTCTGCACGCCAGACCTATAGCGGCGGTAGTTTTGCCCTTTCCGTCGCCGTAATATATGTGTACCAAGCGCTCACATCCTTTAAATTCTCACTTGTTTTCAAAACTTCTATATTAATAATATAACGTGAGCGCGGAATAATCAAGAAAAATCCGTCAAAAAACACCTGTGCAAATTGCACAAAATTACGCCTAAAATTTCTGCAATAATCTACATAGAAAATTCCATAAAAATCGCCCGATTTTCTTGCAATTGAGGCATATATAGTGTATAATAACCTAGCATGATTGCGAAATAGGGGTATTCTGCGCCTAAATCGCGATTACGACTGCAAATGATGTGCGTTGAAGCGGGAGGTTGCGGCTCTCTGAAGCCGGTTTTTCCGTGGAGTATGTCCGATTTTAAACCGGGCGAAACTAATATTGTTCAAGCGAGGGTGCATTGAGTTGCTGCGCCTATATGCCTGAACTGTCTTAAACTGTCCCGGTTAACTGAAAAGTTAATCGGTTTTAAAAACAGAATGCCGCGGAACACCCGGCACTGTGGAAAAGTTTAAGAACGCCCGCCAAATTTTTTAAGGAGGCGACGATAATGGCAGTCCAGGAAAAAATTCGTATAAGATTAAAGGGTTATGACCACCAGCTGGTCGACAGCTCTGCCGCCAAGATTGTAGCTACAGCTAAGAGAACAGGCGCCAAGATTTCAGGCCCCGTTCCGCTTCCCACAGAGAAGCAGGTCGTTACAATCCTCCGCGCTGTTCACAAGTACAAGGATAGCCGCGA
>CACYDB010000067.1 GCA_902773035.1 uncultured Ruminococcus sp.
CAGCGACAAGACCACTCAGGAGTCAGTCTACGCGTATTGGGCGGCTCCCGAGGCTACGGTAAGCGGAGAGAGAGCTCTCCAGATCATCAAGAACGCGGCAAACGCCAGCAAGCCTACCAAGAGCTGTATGAGCTTAGGCTGCGAGGCGCTGGAATGGCTGTTTGACAAGCTCGACTGGGTTTTTGATAAATCCACAAACTTCTACGCCAACCTCACGGGAGCGCTCGTTCCCGCGCATTTACAGGACGCGTTCTCAACCTACGCCAATAACTTCGGCGACCATATCGGTCTTATCGGCTTCGCGCTCGCCACGATCAAGGGCATAAAATATGTCTGGGAGGGCAAGACTTACGAGGCGGTAGGCTCGTTTATGAGCGGTATCCACGGCCTCGCGACCGCGTATCTCGCCAAGTGGTTCGGAACAGCGGGACTCTCGGCTGGACTTTTCGCCACGGCGTGCATAGGCTACGCGCTCAATAAGGTTTACGACAGCGCTCTCGCCGAAAATGAAAAGCGCTGGTACAAGGTATACACAAGCTACTATCAGCTCGGCGCCGACGGCTATCTGCATATGTACCAGTGGCGCGACAAGCTGCTGCCGATTCTCGAAAATCCAAATCTCACCGATGATGAGAGGAAAAATCAAATCGCGGCTGTCGTTGACGCTTACGTCAACGAGGCGTGGAACTCTCCGTGGTTTGCGGCATATTTCTATCAGGCTACAGGCGCCGCCACAACCTTCGGCGGAGGACTGAGCAGCTCAATACAGTCAAAGCTCAGCGGTCAGAAAAAATACGAGGTCTACATCAAGGTTCTTCCCGTAGTCCTCGAATGGTTCTCAAAGAAAAAGGCGACCGCGGCTCAGGAAGGCGCGCTCAAAAGCGCCGAGTATCTCGCCGAAAAACTGAGCAGGGAGCTTACGACCAAGTTCTACGACGGCTCGCGCAAGTCGGGCAAAAAGTCTGAGCTTTCAGGCTGGACGGTCAAGTGGAAGAAAATCCCGTCCGTCATCAAGGACAAGAACAAGCTCAAGGTCAAGCTCGACTCAATGGGTCAGGGTGACATCGACTTTACCCTGTTCGCGACTCTCAAATACAAGTTCGGCAACAAGGTTCAGGTCTGCAATAAAAAGGGCAAGGTCATTGACACGATCACGATTGCTAACCAGAAGATTCCCAAGACAAGCGTAAACGTTATGACAAAGAAGGTCAGGGAATACCTCGACGGTCAGAAAATCGAGCTCAACAAAACCAAGCTCACGCTCAATAAGGGCAAGAGCTTCGAGTTGAAGCTCAAAAACGCCAAGGCTTCCAAGATTAAGTGGACGACCGCGAATAAGAAGATCGCCTCCGTCAAAAAGGGTAAGGTCACTGCTCTCAAAAAGGGCAAAACCACAATTACAGCCAAGTATAAGGGCAAGTCGTACAAGTGCAAGGTTACGGTCAATACCGTGTTCCACGGCTGGAAATTCGTCGGCAAAACGGAGAAGAACATCAACTATACCAACTACAAGGTGTCTGAAACCGATTATTACGACCAGACTCCCGAAAACCCCGAGCCTAACACAATCTACGCTCTCGGCTCCTATACGTACACAGCGCTGTTTAACGCCGTGGGCAGCAACGGCTCCTTCTCGGTCAAGCACAGCGTTACCACGGACGAGGCGTGGTCAAAGGCTCACTCAGGCAAATGCAACGAGTATTTCAACGCGGTAGCCGCGGCGGATACGCCTAAGAAAAAGTACAAAGCGGGAGAGAGGCTCAGTCTCAAGATGAAGATAATCGCCTCACACAGCTCGCGTATCTGTACGGGCGGGATCGGCGGATGTACGCTGTACGTCAAGTCGTCCTACGTGAATCCCGAGATGGATTCCGACGGATTGCCCAAGTATTCCAATGTGACAGATAGTGTGTCAGTCCGTTACGGAGCATCCGAGAAGAACTCCGCCGAAGGAGTGACCGAGGATACCTACGCTCCGTCATTAAACAGCGGTCATGCGGCAAAGAAGGGCGACACCTTCTACATCTCGGTAGGTGTGGAAAAGGGACGCTGCCGTTGCTGTACGCTATATAAATACCAATTTGTATAAAAGATTACGGGACTGTCGTCAGACAGTCCCGATTTCATCTAAAGCTTCCCGCCAAGGTCAGAACCGCGTTTTTACCGCAGATAAGCCTGCCGTTCTCACGTATTCTTGCGGCTGAGATTTTGTCGAGCATATATGTGTCGGAAAACTCCTCGAGCATCGCCAGTACAAATACCGATACGGGACGGCTCCTGACAAGCAGGCAGTATTTCCCTTCGTAAAGATAGACGCTGTTCTCAGGCATATAGTAGTCGCTCCCGAGCGCCTGCGCCGCCCTGATCAGAGCCTCGACGTCGTCAAAAAAGCAGCACAGAGTTTTGTCATTCTTTTTGACCTTGTATACCGTCCGCTCACGCTTCGGCGTAAGCGTCAGCAGTATCAGACAGCCGCTCTCATGCGGCAGAGCCTCAACGAGCATTTTCTTGCCGATCGTATCCATCCCCGTTTTGTTGCACGCGAGCTTCAGCAGACGGCTCAGGATCCTGCGCGAGTGCGGGTCTGAGAAGCTGAGCGTGTCGTATTCCAGCGAAAAGTCGCGCATATCGCTTGTGCCGAGAAGTATCATCACCTTGCTTTTGTCAATCTGTTCAATCGTCATAATTATAATCACCTGATACCATATTATGAAACGGAGCTTGGTTTTGCAAGTGATTATTACTGGGAAAATAACAGGAAATTTCTGCATTTAGCACAAAAACCCGAAAATATATATTGCAATTGTGTAAGAACGTATGTTATGATAAAATCAGAAAACTGTACGGGAGCTGATATTATGCCAAAATGGTTAAAAGACGCTATATTTTATGAAATCTACCCGCAGAGCTTTTACGACTCAAACGGCGACGGAATAGGCGATATTCAGGGTATCATCCAGAAGCTTGATTACGTAAAGCAGCTCGGATGTAACGCCATCTGGCTCAACCCGGTTTACGACTCTCCGTTCAAGGACGCGGGCTACGACGTGCGCAACTACAAAAAGGTTGCCGCGCGCTACGGCACTAACGAGGATTTGCTCGAGCTTATCAAGACAGTTCACAAAAAGAGAATGAGAATTATCCTCGACCTTGTTCCCGGTCATACAAGCGACACTCACCCGTGGTTCAAGCAGGCAAAACAGTCTAAGAAAAATAAATTCAGTAACCGCTACATATTCACCGACTCCGTGTGGGAGGCTCCGCCCGAGTACAGAATGATGTGCGGACTTTGCGAGCGCGACGGAAACTATATGGTGAACTATTTCTCCAGCCAGCCCGCGCTCAACTACGGCTTTGCCGAGATCACCAATCCCAACTGGCAGCTGCCTATGGATCATCCCGACTGTAAGGCAACCGTTGAGGCGCTCAAGGAGATTATGCGCTTCTGGCTCGATCAGGGCGCTGACGGCTTCCGCGTCGATATGGCGGACTCCCTCGTCAAGAACGACGATACAAAGGAGCCTACCGCGACAATCTGGGCGGGGATCCGCGAGATGCTCGACAAGGAATATCCCGACGCGGCGTTTGTATCCGAGTGGTGCAATCCTCCGATAGCTATCAACAAGGCAGGCTTCCACAGCGATTTCTACCTCGATCACTTCGGCAACGGCTATCACGCTCTGCTGCGTTCGGGCAGCTGGGGCGACAAGGCTTTCTTCAATAAAAACGGCGAGGGTAATATCCGCGCCTTTACCGATGAATATGTCCCGGGACTCCTTGAAACAAAGGATAACGGCTTCATCAGCTTCATCACCTGTAATCACGACACTCCGCGTCTGACGGCGTACCTCGACAAAGAGGCGATCAAAATCGCCTACGCGACTCTCTTTACGCTCCCTGGCGTACCGTTCCTCTATTACGGCGACGAAATCGGAATGAAGTACCTCACGGGGCTTACGAGCGTTGAGGGCGGCTACAGCCGTACAGGCTCGCGTTCTCCGATGCAGTGGAGCAAGGGCAAGAACTTCGGCTTCTCCGAGAGTGACACGACGTATATCCCCGTCGATCCCGACAAAAACGCTCCGACGGTCGAGAATCAGCGCAGGAAAAAGGACAGCATCTACAAGGTTGTCAAGGATGTTATCAAGCTCAGAAAGAAGAACAAGGAGTTCGCGGCTGACGCTGACTTTGAGGTTGTTTACGCCGAGGAAAACGATTTCCCGTTCGTCTACCGCAGAGGCAAGTTCGTAATCTTCGTCAATCCGCTCGACAGACTTGTTGACGTGAGCTTTGAGGAAGAGGTCAAGGGCGAGCTGTACAGAATCGGCGAGTACGTCCAGTCATGGCAGAAAATGACTCTCGGACCGCAGAGCTTTGTAATAGTAGAAGTCTAGTTTTTCCCTCGGGCAGACAGATAAATTTAATATAAAAGTTTAACGCCCGACGGTATCCTCGTGATGAGGAAATACCGTCGGGCTTTCTTACGTAAACAAAGGGGCAGAAGGTAAATCCTTCTGCCCTCTATTCTGAACTAAAATAAACCTCCGATATCCTCTTCCTCCTTACCGATTTCGGTAGGCTCGGGATCGTCCATGATTCCCGCGAGGAGCTTCTGGATTCTTGTAGCGTCCTTGATGTTGATGTAATTATCGTAGTTTGCGTCAAGCTCATTTACGTTGACCGCGACGTCGTAGCCCGCGAGGTACTCCTGCAGGGCTGTAGCGTCCTTTACGCTGAAAGCGCCGTCCATATTCACGTCGTGCTTTACGGGAGCGGTCTCATCGGGAGATGAAGCCCTCTGAGTTTGTCCTGTCGCGTAAGACGCGAAAACCGAGCCTGATATAATTGCCGTGATTGCCGCTAAAGCCAGAGCGGATGTCAGTTTGCTGTGTTTCATAACGACCCTCCTCAGAGGATAAATCCAATCTTTTTCTTAGCTTTTGAGAGTGTTCTCTGAGAAATTCTGAGCGCGATGTCGTCAGCCTTTCTGTAACATTCCTCAAGGTACGCCTTGTCCTTGATAAGCTTTTCGTATTCGGCGCGAATCGGCTTGAGGTGCTCGACTACGGCTTCGCCTACAGCCGCCTTGAAGTCGCCGTAGCCCTTGCCGTCGAAGTCCTTCTCGATCTGCTCGCGGCTGAGTCCCGTGATGGTTGAGTAGATGTCGATAAGGTTGTTGATACCGTCCTTGCCCTCGGCGTAGCGTACTACAGCCTCGCTGTCGGTTACGGCTCTCTTGAACTTTCTCATAATCGTGTCAGCGTCGTCAAGCAGATGAACGCAGCCGTTGACATTCTCGTCGGACTTGCTCATCTTTCTCGTCGGATCCTGGAGGCTCATAACTCTCGCGCCTGTCTTGGGAACGTAAGCCTCGGGAACCTTGAACACGTTCGGATAAAGACCGTTGAAGCGGTTTGCGATGTCGCGCGTAAGCTCAAGGTGCTGAACCTGATCGGCTCCTACGGGAACGAGATCAGCCTGATAAAGCAGGATATCGGCAGCCATAAGCGCGGGGTATGTAAAGAGTCCCGCGTTGATATTATCGGCGTGCTTAGCGCTCTTGTCCTTGAACTGAGTCATTCTCGACAGCTCGCCGAACTGTGTGTAGCAGTTGAGGATCCACGCGAGCTCGGCGTGAGTGTGAACGTGGCTCTGGATAAAGAACAGCGACTTTTCAACGTCGATACCGCAGGCGAGGATCGAGGCGTAAGCGTCAAGAATGTTCTTGCGCATTTTAGCGGGCTCCTGACGGACGGTGATTGTGTGCAGATCCGCGAGGGCGAAGATACAGTCAAACTTTTCCTGCATATCTACCCAGTTTTTGAGCGCTCCGAGATAGTTTCCGAGTGTTATTGTACCGCTGGGCTGAATAAGGCTCAGCGCGATTTTTCTCTTTTCGTTTTCCATATTTCTTAAACCTCCGCGTTGTAAGATTTTATCAGGCTTCCGAGGGCTTTGATACCCTTTTCGAGCTGTTCGTCGGTCGGAGTCGAGAAGTTGATTCTGAAGCCGTCCGACTCGGCGTTCTCATCGGTGAGGAAGGCGTTGCCCGGGACTACGCAAACCTTGTTGTCGATCGCTTTTCTGACAAACTCAGGCATATTCACGCCCTTGGGGAGCTTACACCAGATAAAGAGTCCGCCGTCGATTTTGTCGTAGGTGATCTCAGGCGAGCAGTATTTGTCGAGCAAGTCCATACAGAACTTCGCCTTTACCCTGTAAATCGAGCGCAGCTTCTCGAGGTGAGCCTCAAAGTCGTACTTTGTCAGATATTCATAGCAGAGCATCTGCGACCAGATGTTAGTGTGAACGTCCGAGCCCTGCTTGCAGACAGTCATCTTCTGGATAACAGGCTTCGGAGCGATCGTGTACGCTACGCGGATACCCGGGGAGATGACCTTGCTGAACGAGCCTGCGTAGATTACTCTGCCGTCGGTGTCAAAGGTCTTGATAGCGGGCAGGAACTCGCCGCTGTATCTGAGATCGCCGTAGGGGTTGTCCTCGAGGATCATAACGTCGTACTTTCTCGCGAGCTCATAAACCTTCTTGCGCTTCTCAAGGCTCATTGTAACGCCCGAGGGGTTCTGGAAGTTCGGGATCGTATAGATGAATTTAACGTTGTCGTTAGTTTTAAGCGCTTCCTCAAGCTTTTCGACGCTCATACCGTCGGACTCAACGTCAACGCCTACGAGCTTTGCGTTATATGCTCTGAAGGAGTTGAGCGAGCCGATAAAGCTCGGAGCCTCGGTGATGACGACCTCGCCTTCGTTTACGAGCGATTTTGTCGCGAAGTCCATAATCTGCTGAGCGCCTGTGGTGATGATGATATCGTCGTCAGCTGTGCCGATGTCGTACTTTTCCTTCATATACTTTGTGAGATACTCCCTGAGAGGCGCGTAGCCCTCGGTCACGCTGTACTGCAACAGCCCGATGGGATTCTCCCTGAAAAGTCTCGCGGAAATCTCCTCCAGCTCCTTTACGGGAAACGCGTCGGGCGACGGATTACCCGCGGAGAGAGATACAACCGTCGGATCGGCGGCATATTTAAAAATCTCTCTGATAGCGGAGGGCTTTAAGTTATTTGTTCTGTCTGAAAATTTATACTCCATTTTTTTCACTCCGTTTTAACATACTTACAGACATTTTACCATATTTGCCCGAGTCTTGCAAGAGATAGACAAACTAAAATAATTTGCCAAAAAACATTGTAATATGACTTGATTTGATGTATAATATATAAGTGTATATGCAAAATGCGTTTTTGCGTCTAAAAATATGTGAAACGGAGAATAAACTTATGAAGGTAGTTATTCTTGCGGGCGGCTACGGCACGCGAATTTCCGAGGAATCAAAGTTCAAACCCAAGCCGATGATTGAAATCGGCGGCAAGCCTATACTCTGGCATATAATGAAGGAATATTCACACTACGGCTTCAATGAGTTTGTAGTCTGCGCCGGATACAAGCAGCACATCATCAAGCAGTGGTTCGCGGATTACTTTCTCCGTAACAGCGACATCACCTTTGACTTCACCGGCGGTCGTGACGATATGACGATTCACGATCAGCGCTGCGAGCCGTGGAAGGTGACAGTTGTTGACACAGGGCTCAACACTATGACGGGCGGCAGAATCAAGCGTATTCAGAAGTACATCGGCGACGAGCCGTTTATGATGACATACGGCGACGCTGTCTGCGACGTTGACATCTCCGAGCTTTACGCCTTCCATAATAAGCACGGCAAAATCGCCACCCTCACCGCCACTATGCTCGAGCAGTCCAAGGGCGTGCTCAATATCGGCGGCGACAACGCCGTCAAGTCCTTCCGTGAGAAGAACGTTTCCGACAGCGCTCCCATCAACGCGGGCTATATGGTGCTGGGTCCCGAGATTTTCGATTACATAGAGGGCGATTCCACGATCTTCGAGCAGGCTCCGCTCGAAAAGCTCGTTGAGCAGAATCAGCTTATGAGCTTTGTATACAGAGGCTTCTGGCAGTGTATGGATACATCTCGCGAGAAGGATATCCTCGAGAAGCTCTGGGAAACAGGACAGGCTCCGTGGAAGGTGTGGAACGACTGATGAATTTTAATCTTGATTTCTATAACGGCAAGCGCGTCTTTGTGACAGGCCATACAGGCTTTAAGGGCAGCTGGCTGTGTAAAATACTGACAAAGGCAGGCGCTGTCGTCACAGGCTACAGCCTTGAGGCGCCCACAAATCCGTCCTTATTCGAGGTCGCCGACATCGAAAGCGGAATAGATTCCGTAATCGGCGACATCAGGGACTTTGACAGCCTTAAAAAAGCTTTTGACGAGGCTCAGCCCGAAATCGTGCTTCACCTCGCCGCTCAGCCTCTTGTACGCGACAGCTACGAAAATCCCGCCTATACCTACGAAACAAACGTTATGGGTACCGTAAATATCCTCGAGTGCGTAAGGCTCTCGGACTGCGTGAAGTCCGTGCTCAACGTAACGACCGACAAGGTATACCTCAATCGCGAGTGGGAATGGGGCTACCGCGAGAACGAGGAGCTCGACGGCTTTGACCCGTACTCAAACTCAAAGTCCTGCTCCGAGCTTGTAACCCACAGCTACAAGCGCAGCTTCTTTGACAATACAAATATCGCCGTTTCGACCGCCAGAGCGGGCAACGTGATCGGCGGCGGCGACTTCGCTAAAAACAGAATCATTCCCGACTGCGTCAGAGCGGCGGAGAAGGGCGAGGACATCATCGTTCGCAACCCGTACTCAACACGTCCGTATCAGCACGTGCTCGAGCCGCTTTTCGCCTATCTTATGATAGCGATGAAGCAATATGAGGATATAAAATATCAGGGCTACTACAACGTAGGGCCCGACGACTGCGACTGCTTTCAGACAGGAGCTCTGGTTGATTTGTTCGTCAAGCACTGGGGCGACGGTATGAAGTGGATCGAAAAATACGACGGAGGTCCTCACGAGGCTAACTTCCTCAAGCTCGACTGCTCAAAGCTCAAAAACACATTCGGCTGGAGTCCGACCTGGCAGCTTGACACAGCCATTGAAAAAACTGTCGAGTGGAGCAAATGCAGAGCAAACGGCGGAGATATCACCGCCTGTATGGACAAGCAGATCGATGAATTTCTTAATAAGGAGTAAAATAAATGAGTAACTGGAAAAACGAACAGGAAGCCCGCGAGCAGATCAAATCGCTTGTAGCTGACTACTACCACGATTTTAAGGAGAAGAAGGATTCTTTTAAGCCCGGCGACAGAGTGAGCTACGCCTCACGCGTATTTGACGAAAAGGAGATGTGCTCTCTTACCGACGCTATGCTCGATTTCTGGCTGACCACAGGCAGATTCTCAGACGAATTTGAAAAGAACTTTGCCGAGTGGATAGGCGTAAAGTACGCCCACCTCGTAAACAGCGGCTCCTCGGCTAATCTTATCGCCTTTATGGCGCTTACAGCTCCCGAGCTTGGAGAGCGTCAGATCAAGAGAGGCGACGAGGTTATCACGGTAGCCTGCGGCTTCCCGACAACAGTCGCTCCCATCATCCAGTACGGCGCGATCCCTGTATTTGTTGACGTTACTTATCCTCAGTACAACATTGACGTTGACAGACTCGAGGGCGCTCTCTCCGACAAGACAAAGGCGGTTATGATCGCTCACACCCTCGGCAACCCCTTTGATATCAAAACAGTAAAAGACTTCTGCGAAAAGCACAACCTCTGGCTTGTAGAGGATAACTGCGACGCCCTGGGCTCGCAGTACACGATCGACGGCGAGACAAGATTCACGGGCACATGGGGCGATATAGGTACCTCGAGCTTCTATCCTCCGCACCATATGACAATGGGCGAGGGCGGATGCGTCTATACAAACAATCCGCTTCTCCATAGAATGATCCTCTCTTATCGCGACTGGGGCAGAGATTGTATCTGTCCGTCGGGCAGAGATAATTTCTGCGGCCACCGTTACGACGGTCAGTTTGGTCAGCTTCCTCAGGGCTACGACCATAAATACGTATACAGTCACCTCGGCTACAACCTCAAGGTTACGGATTTACAGGCGGCTGTCGGCGTAGAACAGCTCAAAAAGTTCCCGAGCTTCATCGAGCGCCGTATCTATAACTGGGAAAGACTCCGCAAGGCTTTAGCTCCCGTTGAGGACAAGCTCATTCTCCCCGAGGCTGCCGAGAACAGCCGTCCGTCATGGTTCGGCTTCCTCGTATCAGTCAAGGAGGACGCGGGCGTCAAGCGCAACGACGTTACAAAATATATCGAGGAGCACAACGTTCAGACAAGACTTCTGTTCAGCGGCAACCTCATCAAGCATCCCTGCTTTGACGAGATCCGCGGCACAGACGCCTACCGTGTTTCAGGCTCTCTCGAAAACACAGAATTTATTATGAACAATTCCTTCTGGGTAGGCGTTTACCCGGGAATGACCGACGAAATGATTGACTATATGGCTCAGGTAATTATCGAGGCTGTCAATCAATAAGGAGTAATTAATGTTAAAAACCGTAGACGAGCTCAGGAGAGCCGCGGTTGAGATCCGCAAAAATCTCCTTGAGCTGTGCTCGGTACAGGTTATTCATATCGGCGGCGACCTTTCCGTTGCCGACATTATGACTGTGCTGTGGCAATATCAGATGAAATATAATCCAAACGACGTAAACGACGAGAACCGCGACAGGTTTGTGCTTTCAAAGGGTCACGCCTCAGCGGTAACGAGCTTTTGTCAGGCAGCGATCGGCTGTTTTTCAAAGGACGACGTTATCCGTGAGTACGCTACCGACGAGGGCAGATTCTCAATGCATTCGTGCAACCTTGTCAATCCATATGTCGAGGTGTCCACGGGCTCACTCGGTCACGGCTTTCCAGTAGCGTGCGGAATGGCGGCGGCTCTTAAACACAAGGGCAATACCGAAAACCGCGTTTACGCCGTAATGGGCGACGGCGAGCAGTCCGAGGGCTCTGTATGGGAGGCGGCTATGAACGCCGTCCGCTACAAGCTCGGCAATCTCGTCGCGATAGTTGACTTCAACGGTCTTGAGGCTGACGGCAGAATCGAGGACGTAACCGCCCTCGGCGATATCGCGGAGAAATACCGCGTATTCGGCTTCAATGTGCTGGAGTTCGACGGCAACGACATCGCAAAAATCAAAGAGGCTTTCGACAGCCTGCCGCCTGCCGATTCGGATGTACCGACGGTCTTTATCTGCCATACAACCAAGGGCAAGGGCGTAGATTTTATGGAAAATCAGGCGCGCTGGCACGCGGGCAAGATTACAAAGGAGCAGTACGAGGAGTGCTGTAAAATCCTTGAAGAAACATTGTAAAAAGGCGGTTTATTAATGAGCGTTGCTTTAAATGACGAAAAATACTTTTTAAGAGATATAATAGGTAACTATATGTACGACCTCGGCGTCAAGAATGACAAAGTTATGCTTGTCAACGCGGATTTGATGGGCACCTGCCGCAACCGCAAATTTGCCGAGGAATTTCCCGACAGAGCCTTCAACGTCGGCATAGCGGAGCAGAATATGGTCAGCTTCGCCGCGGGACTTGCTCACGAGGGCTATATTCCGTACGCGTTCTCAATGGCTCCGTTTCTGACGATGAGAGCCTGCGAGCAGTGCCGTACCGACGTCGCCTACGCCAACCTCAACGTCAGGATGATGGGTACCTACGCGGGACTCTCAGGCGGCATATCGGGCGCTACTCACTGGAGCATAGAGGACGTCGCGATTATGGCGGCTATGCCCAACGTCACAGTTGTAGAGGTTTCCGAGCCCAATCAGGCGGTGCAGATTATGGATCAGTCGCTTGATTTCAAGGGCCCGATGTATATAAGAAGCAGCGTAGAGCCTGTATTCAAGCTCTATGACGACGATTATAAGCACAAAATCGGCAAAGCTTCGATTGTCAAAGAAGGCTCCGACGGCGCGATTATCTGCTCAGGCGTGGTTGTCAAATACGCGCTCGAAGCGGCTAACGCCTTAAAGGCGGATTACGGCAAGGATATCCGCGTTGTAGATATGCACACTATCAAGCCCGTTGACCGTGAGGCAGTCGTATCGGCGGCTCAGACGGGCAACCTCATAGTCGCTCAGGATCACAACATCTACGGTGGCTTAGGCTCGATCGTCGCGACGGTTCTCGCCGAGGAGGGCTGCGTCACAAAGTTTAAGAATATCGGAATCAGCGACGTATTCGTCGCTATGGCGCACGCGCCCTATCTGTACGGCAAGTTCGGCTATGACGCCAAGGGCTTGTACAACTCAATGAAGGATATGCTTGGAGTGAAATGATGAAAATTGTTGTAACAGGCGCCACGAGCTTTATCGGTAAGGCGTTTATTGAAACCGCCTCGCAAAAGGGCTGGGAGATTGCCGCGGTAGTCCGCAGAAACTCTCCCAAGGCTTCTTCGATCGCCGATATAAAGGGCGTAAAAATCGTGGAGCTTAATATGGACGAGTACGCCGATATCGCTAAGGCGGGCGAGTTTGATTGTCTCGCGCATTTCGCGTGGGACGGCACAAGAGGCGCTCAGCGTATGGATTCCGAGCTCCAGAAGCGTAACTATGAAAACAGCGTCGCGCTGATCAAAGCGGCGATAAGCTCGGGCTGCAAGCGTATTCTCACCGCGGGCAGTCAGGCTGAATACGGCAACTGCGACGGTGTGATCACCGAGGAAACCGAGTGCAAGCCCAACACCGAGTACGGCGTTTACAAATATAAGCTTTTCACAACCGCTAAGGAGCTCTGCGAAAAGGCTGGCGTTACATACAAGGAGCCGAGGTTTTTCAGCCTGTACGGCCCCGGGGACTTTGAGAAAACCCTCATTATGTCAATGATCGACAATATGCGTAACAACCGCCGCTGTGAGCTTACCGAGTGTATTCAGATGTGGGATTTCCTCTACGTCAAGGACGCGGTCAACGCGGTAGCGGCTCTCTGCGAGCTCGACTGCGAGGACGGAGCGTATAACCTCGGCAGCGGAGATGTAAGACAGCTCAAAGCCTACGTTGAGGAGCTGTATGAAATCCTCGGCAGCTCAAGCGAGCTTGTATACGGAGCCGTGCCTTATCCGAAAACGGGTATGGTCAGCATCACTCCCTCGGTCAAAAAGACCGAAACTCAGCTCAATTGGAAAGCCAAGTACAGCTTTGCCGAGGGTATCGGCGAAATTGTCAAAAGCTTAAAATAAATACAAAGGAATTATTATATGAAGAAAATCAGTATTCTTGTAGCCTGCTTCAATGAGGAGGAGAATGTTCGTCCTCTTACACAGGCGATTGTCGAGGTAATGAACACAAAGCTTCCGAACTACGACTATGAGCTTGTCTATATCGACAATCATTCCACAGATAACACACGCCCCATTCTCCGCGAGCTCTGCGCCGAGAATGAAAAGGTCAAGGCGATATTCAACGCCGCGAACTTCGGTCAGGAGAACTCTCCCTTCTACGGACTCCAGCAGACCACAGGCGACTGCACTCTCAAGATGTGCGCTGACTTTCAGGATCCGCCCGAGCTTATCCCCGAGTTTGTCAAGGCTTGGGAGGAGGGCAACAAGGTTGTCATCGGAATCAAGAACAAAAGTAACGAAAACCCGATCATGTACGCGATCCGTACCGCCTACTACAAGCTTTTCTCAAAGCTTGCGAACGTCGAGCATATAGCTCACTTCACAGGACTCGGACTCTACGACAAAACCTTTATAGATATCATCCGCCAGGTCAACGACCCCGTGCCGTATTTCAGAGGAATGGTCGCTGAGTACGCCAAGGAGCGCAAGGAGATCTACTACACCCAGCCTAAGCGCGCCGCGGGTAAAACTCACAACAACTTTTTCTCGCTATATGACCTCGGCATAACGGGACTTACAACCTACTCAAAGGCGCTTATGAGGCTCGCGACCTTTACGGGAATCTTATGCGCTGTGCTGAGCTTCTTTATAGCGATCGGCTACTTTGTCTACAAGCTCACCCACTGGGCGACATTCTCGGCAGGCTCCGCGCCTATGGTAATAGGAATGTTCCTGCTCGGCGGAATACAGCTTATATTTATCGGCATACTGGGCGAGTACATACTTACAATCAACAGCAGAGTCAAGGGCAGACCGCTCGTTGTTGAGGAAGAAAGAATTAACTTTTAACATTTAACTCTCAAAGAAAGGAGGGAGGTTGACCGTGAGTTATAACGATTTATACGATTTTGATAATTTCAAGGATGACATTAATAAACCGCGAAAACCGCGAAATAACTACCGTCCCTCCCCGCGCAGAAGAAGAAACCGCAGGCGTCTGAGAAACCGCGTGATAATCGTAACCGCTTTTCTGGTGATATTCGCCCTGATTATAGTTTTCATATCGTCCGTATTCAGCTGTATCTGCTCCCCGGGAGTAAGCTCGTCACAGCTTGACACGGCAACCAAGGGAGATAAAGAGGTCAAAAAGGTCAGCAAGGCTGATTCAATATCCTTCCGCGAGCCGAATATCGCCACAAACGACGAGGCTGAGCCGGGCGTTATTGACGCGGACGGCGAGCTCTATATCTGGAACCAAACGGCTTTCGAGCTGTTCTACGGCAGCGAGTCGCGCGCCAAGTCTTACGCCAAAACGATAAACAACGCCAAGAAATCCCTCGGCGACAAAATCAAGGTTTACACTATGGTATTCCCGAACCATACCGAAATGGGTCTCCCCGCGGAGTACAAGAATACCGAAAACGGCGCCAAAACCGTGTCGCAGGCTGACTACATCAAAAAGATTTATGTCAACCTTGACGACAGCGTAAGCTACATCAACGCCTACAACGAGCTCTCCGAGCATTGTAACGAGTATATTTACTTTGACTCCGACCACCACTGGACAGCTCTCGGCGCGTACTACGCCTACAAGTCCTTTGCCGACGTAACCAAGCAAAAGGCTGTTAAGCTCTCCTCGCTCGAGGAGAAAGCTATCGAGGGCTTCACGGGCTCATTCTCAACGATGTCCCAATACACCCTCAATACCGACACAGTTAAATACTGGACATTCCCGTACAGCATCGTCGACGAGGTCACTACCGAAAACGGTGAGACTGAATCCAATCCCACTCTCTACTACGAGAACGTCGGACCGGGAACGGAAACCTACGGCGTATTCCTGTTCGGCGACAATCCGCTCGAGGTGATCACAAGCTCCTGCCCCAAGGCGCAGAACAAGAGTATCGCGATTATCCACGAGAGCTACGGCAACGCGCTTGTGCCGTACTTCACATACAATTACAAAAAAGTTTATTCAATTGACTTCAGAACATGGCAGGGCGACCTCAAATCCTTCTGTGAGGAAAACAAAATCGACGAGGTGCTCTTCGCAAACGGCGTAATGAGCTCCGCCACCGCCTTTCAGGTCAAGGCTATGCAGAACATTATCCAATAAAAGAAAGGGGGATAGGAATATGCTGGCAGAAAAGGTAAGCGTAAATATTTTCGGAAGCTTAACGCGAAATTTATATTCGGGCTATATCAGCGCCGACGGCGCCGCCGCGAAAAAGGCATACGTCCTGTCGCCCAAGCCCGTAAATGAGTATTTCCGCGGGATCGTAATCGCTACGGCGCGTTTTGACGATAACGAGGAAAGGCTCATAGTCGCTGACGAGAGTCAGCCCTACTACGAGCCCGACATCAGAGTAAGCCTGTCTTACCTGAAAAACACCGAGTTAAAGTCGATAAAGTGCCTCTATGAAAAATCCTGCGGAGCGGTAATCTTCTACAACGGCAAGTCAAACACCAGGATACTGCTCGTCAAGAACAACAACGGCAGATACTGGAGCTTCCCCAAGGGTCATATCGAAATCGGCGAGACCGAACAGCAGACAGCCGTTCGCGAGATCAAGGAGGAAACCTCGCTCGACGTCGAGATCAAGGATGGCTTCCGAGAGGTCAGCGACTACTGTCCATTCGGCAAGATCCGCAAGCACGTCGTATTCTTCCTCGCCCAAGCCTTCACGGACAACGTAAAGGTTCAGGAGGAGGAGATCGCCGAGTACATATGGGTAGATTTACAGCAGGCGCGCAAGCTCTGCTCCTATGAAAATGACCTGCGCATAATCAACAAAGCCGAAACAGCAATCAAGCTGATTAAGTGATTTATACGCGCAAACAGTTTATATAAGAATAAATACAGTAACACCCCTCGCGTCAATTTGCGAGGGGTGATTTTTCGTTTAGATTTATGCCGCCTTGGCGATATTGTATTTTGCGATAATATTATCGTACTCGTCAATGCTCTTTTTCATCAAGCCCATAAAGTCGCTTTCGGTATACAGACCGTCGGAATTAGCGGTTATACCATTAAAGTACATCGGCATGATTGAGGGATGTACGGTTAAATCAAGCAGTGAAACGTTGCGAAGCTGTTCGGTCGTCTGATATACAAGATCGACAGTACAGAACTTCTCGCTCTTCGCATTTTTCCAGCGACTGAAAACAAGCTTTGAACCGATCGGAGTTTTCGCTTCTATAGCGCCGGGAAGCTCGTAATCCTTAACTCCCATCGCGGCTAAAAGACTGCCGATGTTGGAATCGTGACCGCACAGGAATGTGAATTTGCGTCCGTCAGTGGTAAGCTCCTTGTTGATTTCCTGAAGCAGAGGATGAGCGACGTTTGAGGCGATTAGCGGAGCTGTGAAGAGTACGTCTCCGTAAACATCCTTGACCTCTGAAACCTGCTTCCACTCATTGTAGGTCAGATTCTTTCCGAACGCGGCTTCAATCGCTGTCGGAGCCTCGTAATACTGGAGTACAAGCGCATCGCTGACGGAGCAGGCGGTCTTGAGCGTACCCTTGACAGCCGGCTCGGCATTTTCTTTAAGAACGATTTCGGAATCGTCGGTGCTGAAAGCGGGGACTTCACCCTTTTTATACGCCTCGGAATTCTCAAAATCAATGATATCGGATATCATCTTATAATTGTCGGAGAGACCTTTTACCTTATCAGCGTACAAATCCCAAATCTGTTTCTCAGCGTCGGCGCTGTATTCGTCATTACAGAACGTCAGCTGAGGAGTGAACACGGGATTCATTGTGTTAAACTCGCCCTTTGTTTCAATTTCAGTCTTTGCTGTGGGAAGTAAGCCCGCTGTGAAATACTTCGCGGTAGCGATCGTGCGCTGCTTTGAGTTCGCGTAAACGCGGACCTCATTCTCGTCCGGATGATAGTTTTCGGGGATAAGCTTTTCTGCTTCAAGCCATTTACGGAAAAACTGTCCCATCTCGGTTTCAAGAACGCCTCCGCGTAATGACAGTTCGCTGGGATTTGACGACCAGTTAAACCACGTATACGGTGTTATCGTTCCGAGAACGGAGCCGCCCGAGCTGAGCGGAGCGCGTATGTTATGCCTTGAGAATATAACGACCTGCTCAAGCTCATATCCGTCGCGGGACAGATTTCCGACAGGATGAGTAGGGTTGTCGTCAGGCATAGGGGGATTATTCTTTTTTACTGTCAGCGCAAGAGTTTTGCTCAGCTTCTTTCCCTTGGCACTTTTCGCCTTAGTTGTTACCGTGATTTTTGTACTTCCTGCCTTTTTCGCGGTCACCTTGACATTGCTTCCGCTGACTTTGACCGTAGCGACCTCGGTTTTACTTGATTTAGCAGTGAACTTCTTTGAAGCTTTACCGTTGACCTTAACAGTTACCTTAAAGCTTTTTGTTACCTTCCCTTTAAGCGCGGGGATAGTAACGGTCGCCTTTTTAGCGATAGAAATTGACTTTACGTATTTCTTTGCTGTCTTTGCCTGCGCTCCTATGCCGAATGAGGAGCAGGCGAGGATTACACAAAGAAAAACGCTTAATGTTTGCTTTACACTTTTCATTTGATTTCCTCCCTTGAGTGTTTTATTCATTATATCATAAAAAACCGACAAATCAAAACTATTTTTATTATTACTTGGTTTTCATAAAAAACAACGGGACAGTCAAACGACTGTCCCGTTTATTGTACACCAAATCGAGTATAATATAATTGTAATCAAAAGAAACGAGGTATTTGATATGCTTACAATGGTATTAGCTCCCGAATTTGTTGAAGAAAAGGTCATCTCTCCTGATTTCAGCGCCAATGAAAAAATTTCCGCCTTTGAGCGCTTCCTGCGTGACGGAGGCGTAAACAGCCCCGATTTGTACCTCTGCCGCGAGAATGAGGACTTCTCGTTTGAAGCCGTACTCTCAATCGACGAGCTCATAGCCGAGAGTCAGGAAAACTCCTTTGTCAGACCCGCTTAATCAATCATTTAAGCCATACCAGATCTGTGTCCGTCGCAAAGTTGTCAATGCCGTAAATCACGAGCACTCTGTCGTATTTTCCGCTTTTAACCATATCGGAAATGCTGTTCTTGTAGTAGCGCGTGTCAACCAGCGTGACTGTATTGAAGCTGTCCGCGAGGAACGGCGCGATACTGTGGGCAAAGCTGTCCTTGATCACAAGCGCCCTGCCTTTCTTAACATTCTTATTCGTGATTGTCTCAACGGCGTGATTGCCGTCAATGAACACAGGGTACTTGTCATCCGCTTTCAAGTGGTTCTTGAAGTACAGGCTGTCGTAGCTCTTGCTCTCCTTGCCCTCGGTGATAGTTATATTTATATCGCCCTTTTTATGATTAATGTTATTCCATAATGTGATAGAATCGGGCTTAGTAAGCCAGAAACCGCTCGTAGAGTAAGTCGTGCCGTAAAAATCCTTGTAGCTTTGCAGTTCATAGTCGCTTCTTGCCGAGGCTTTAACGCCGATCGCCGCGCACAGCTCCTCATACGCCGCCCTCGCTCCGTGAGAAGTCCAGTGATGGTCTGTCCTGTAGTAGAGCTGAGCCTTTTCACGCTTGAACCTCGCGCGTAAATCCACAAAGCCTATATCCTTCTTTTTCAGCATCGTCTTAACGTCGCCGATGATATAGTCGTCAAGATATTCATTGTGAACGGCGGGCAGAACATCACTTTTAATATATCCTGTGCTCGGCGCGAGCATAACCGTAATCGGAACATCGACATTATCCTTGAATTTAAGGATGGTGCCGATGTTAGTTTTTACCCTGTTATCCGCGCTGACGGGCTCGTTTATAAGATAGCCGTCCGAGCAGTTGTAAACGCCCTCGCTGGCGTTATTGCCGATAAAAAGGTTGTAATAGGCGTTGAGCCCGACCCACATATTCCTCAGCGGAAAGTGGTCGGCGAGGAAGCTCTCAAAGCCCGTTTCAAACTCACCGTTTGTAACAGTTTCAAGGTTAGCCTCGGGAAAGTCCTCGAGGTAACGCTTTTCTGCGGAGCTGTAGTCAGTTTTGGGCGTGATGATAAACAGCGCCGTCATTACAAAAATGAAGCACAGAAAAATTATCATCGGTGTAAGCAGAAGCTTTTTCTTCATTTGTACAGCTCCTTTCGTTTAAAATCTGAAATAGAGGAACGGATTGTAGCTCTGATTGACAATTGAAGAGACCGCGATCACAAGTACGATCACACAAAATGCCGTCTCCGCAAGCCACATAAAGCGCCTGTCCTTTAGCTTTTCGTAAGCCATAGCCATAAGCGGAGTCGAGGCTACAGCCGCGGCGATCAGAATTACCGCGTATCTGCAAAGTATCACGAGCGCCTCTGAGCTTATGATACCCTCCGAGAAGTTGAACATACTGACGAAGAACTCGCCCATCTTGCCAAGATCCTCAAAGTAAAAGATTACCCAGCCGAATATAAATATGAGTATGGTGTAGAGGTGGAGCAGGGCGGAGGGGAGCTTGTCGAGCAGCTTTTTGAGCACGAACTTTTCAATAATAAGTATCAGTCCGTAGTACATACCCCAGAGTATGAAGTTGTACGACGCGCCGTGCCACAGTCCCGTGCAAAACCACACGATTAGCAGGTTTATTATCTGCCTCGGAATACCCTTGCGGTTGCCGCCGAGTGAGATGTAAACGTATTCTCTGAACCACGTTGACAATGATATGTGCCACCGCCGCCAGAATTCCGTAACCGATTTTGAGATGTAAGGGTAGTTGAAGTTCTTCAAAAACTCAAACCCGAGCATATTTCCGAGACCGCAAGCCATATCGCTGTAGCCCGAAAAATCAAAGTATATCTGGAACGTATAGCCGATAATTCCGACCCAGCTGCCTAAAACACCGTTAGGCGCGGAGGTCGCCTGAATAGCGTCCCACATCGCGCCCATCTGATTTGCAATCAAAACCTTTTTGCCGAGCCCTACCATAAAGAGCTTTACGCCCCTGTTGAACTGCTCAAGCGTTTCCTCGCGGTGACTGAGCTGATACGCTATGTCCTTGTAGCGAACGATCGGACCCGCGATAAGCTGCGGAAACAGCGCTACATACGTGCCGAAGTTGATAAGACTCTTCGACACGGGAGCGTCGTCGCGGTAAACGTCGATAACATAGCTCATCGTCTGGAAGGTGTAGAAGCTGATTCCTATAGGAAGGGATATCTCGGGAACGCTGATATCTGCGAACGGCAGCATATTTATCGTCTCGCAAATCAGCGGCGTGTACTTGAAGAAGCCCAGCACCGCCACATCCGCTATACACGTCAGCGCGAGCGGGATTTTCATTCTGCGTTTATCTGGCTTGAATTTCTCAACAAAATATCCGCCTATATAGTTGATTACGATTGAGACGAGCATAAGCGTTACGAGAACAGGCTCGCCCCAGCCGTAGAATATTAGATTAACAAAGAAAAGAAAGATGTTGCGCGCCTTACGCGGTACAAGATAGTACACAAGCAGTACGAGCGGCAGGTACCCGAACAGGAATATCAGGCTCGAAAATACCATTTTATCTCTCCTTTCTCAAAAACTTTTGAAAAATTTATTTATCCACGGTCGGAATTTCGGCCCTGTCAAATTCGTCTAACCGTTTGCCGTAGAGGTAGTAGTTCGTTTCCTTTACGACGACTCCCGAGAGCAGTATCACGGCGACAATGTTCGGGATAGCCATAAGCGCGTTGAATATATCCGACAGCGACCATACGATGTCGAGCGAGATAACAGGCGCCACAAGCAGTACAAATACAAATAAAAGTCGATACGGTACCATTCCGCGTCTGCCGAAAAGGTACTCCACGCATCTCTCACCGTAGTAAGACCATCCGAGGATAGTTGAGTAAGCGAACGCAAGTATGCCGACAACGAGTATCGGTGTGCCGACAACGGGTATCTGCTGAAAAGCGTGGTAGGTGAGGCTGCCGCCCTCCGCGCCCTTAAAGCCCACAGGATTTTTGATGATCGAGCTGACGAGTACAAGACCTGTCATAAGGCATACAACAACTGTATCCCAGAAGGTTCCCGTTGAGGAGATGAGCGCCTGACGGACAGGGTTTCTCGACTGAGCCGCTGAGGCTACGATCGGAGCCGAGCCCATACCGGACTCGTTGGAGAAAAGTCCTCTCGCGATACCGTATCGCGCCGCTATCATAACTGTAGAGCCTATAAATCCGCCTGCCGCCGCCTGAGGCATAAAGGCTGATTTAATGATCAAGGCAACCGCGTCGCCGAGGTATTGGGAGTTTATTATCAGGATAATTATACAGCCCAGCACGTACAATACCGCCATAGCAGGTACGAGCAGCTCGCAGACCTTTGAAATAGCCTTGATACCGCCGAAGATGACCGCCGCCGTAACCGCAGCGACAAGGATTCCGACGATTCCCGATACCGCCGAGATTTTCATTCCGAAGATATTCCATACCCATTCGCCGCTGTAATTAAAGGTGTTGTTCAAAATGTTCGAGATGGCGTTGACCTGAACGCCCGAGCCTATTCCGAATGACGCCAGAAGCGCGAATACGGCAAAGAGTATTCCCAGCCACTTCATTTTCAGTCCGCGTTCAAGCGCGAACATCGCGCCGCCGAGCATACGTCCGTCCTTAGTCTTGACTCTGTATTTGAACGCGAGCAGGGACTCGGCGTATTTTGTCGCGATTCCCAGCACGCCCGTAAGCCAGCACCACAGCACCGCTCCGGGACCTCCCAGAGCTATAGCCGTTCCGACGCCTATGATATTACCCGTGCCGATTGTTGAGGCGAGAGCCGTCGCCAAAGCCTGAAACGGACTTATATCACCGCTTGAGTCGGGGTCCTTTGTGACCGAAAGTCGAATCGCCTTTAGTGTCTTTTTCTGCACAAATTTCGTGCGTACAGTCATAAACAGGTGGGTTCCGAGGAGGAGGATTATCATAAACCATCCCCAGAGGAAAGAATCCGCCTCGTCGATAATCTTAGTTATCAGTTCCATTATTAATCTCCTCTGTTAGTGTAATGAGTTCGCCGAGGTTGTTAAGTACCCTGTAAACGAGTCTCAGCGTATTCTCGTCGGGCTCATCCATATCGGGTATCATAACAGGCGCGCAGCCTGCTCTGTACGCCGACTGTATTCCGTTCGGGCTGTCCTCGACCGCAAGACAGTTTTTAGGCTTTAAGCCCAGCTTTTCGCACGCGTAAAGATATATGTCGGGCTCAGGCTTGCCGCGCTCAACCATATGAGCCGATATAACCTCGTCAAAATATCCCAGTACGCCGATGTTTTTCAGATATCTTTCTGCGATATCAGCCTTTGTCGCGGTCGCGAGGGCGATTTTCAAGCCCATATCTTTCAGCGTAGCGAGCGTCTTTTCTGCGTAAGGCTTCGGGTCAATGCCGCGCTCGTCAACATAGGCGTTCATCAGCTCAATGCGCCTGTTGCGAACCTTGTCATAATCAAAGTCCTCGCCGAAAAAGCCCTTGAGTCTCTCGATCGCGTAAGGACGCGCCAGACTTCGTATGGCGAGCGAGTGGCGAATCTCCCACGGATAGCCGCACTCTCTGCCCGCCTGTTTCCAGAACCTGACGTAGAGCTTCTCGCTGTCGAGAATCACGCCGTCCATATCAAAAACCACGCCGTAAATCTTCATTTGATCACCTTAATGTTTACCAGAACAATGCCCGCCGCGATAAGCGCGAGGGGAATCAACGTCTGAGCTCCGAACGCGTTCTCGCCGAGCAGTATCCACGACCATACCGCGCCGAAAACCGGCACCAGCATTGTAAATACCGAAATCTTGCTGACAGGGTGATATCGGAGCAGCGCCGTCCACAAAAGGAAGCTTACCGCCGACACCAATGAAAGCCATAACAATATAATCATACCGCCGTAATTGAAAATGTCAATATTTCCGCCCAAAATAATTCCCGAAATTATCAAAATTACGCCGCCGATGACCAACTGCCACGCCGTTACGGTCACAGGGTCGCGGTTTGGAGAGATTTTCTTGGTTATGATATTGCCGCCCGCTCCGCTTAAAGCCGAGAGCAAAACGATAATATCTCCGAGAAAATACGCGGAATTGAGCGAAAAATCAGCCGCGTTCACGAGGACTATTCCTCCGAGTCCCGCGATACAGCCCAGCGTTTTGAGCGCGGTCATCCTGTCGTCCTTGAAGAAAACAGCCGCCAGAACGACTGAGAAAATTGACGCCGTACCTGTGAGTATTGAGGTGTTAGTCGCCGTCGTCAAGCCCACGCCGATATAGGCGAAAAGGTATTGCAGCGTTGTCTGAACGACGCCGAGCGCGGCTATGGGCAGAATATCCGACCTTCGCGGATTAGGCGCCTTTTTGCGAGCTAAAAGCCCGAAAATGTAAACGAGTATTCCCGCGAGAGTGAAGCGTATTCCCGCGAACAAAAGCTTTGAGCCGATGTCGCCCTGTTCGACCGCAAACCTCGCGTAACCGAGCTTTATAAGCGGAAAAGCCGTTCCCCACAGCATTACGCACAGCAACGCCGCGGGGAGAGCGATAATATTCGATTTCAAATTCAGCTTTTCTTTCATAGCGCTTTCCGAAATTTAGGGCTGTCGTTACTGACAGCCCGTCAATTTATGTAAAAAACTTATAATTCCGTGATGATTTCCGCGAGGAACTTCTGCAGCTTCGTCGCGTCCTTAACGGTCGCTTCCTCGCCCGCGGCAAGTCCGATAGCCTTTTTTTGCTTCTCGCTGAGAATCACGAGCTTTGCCGCCGCCTTCTGAATCAAGGTAGCGTCCTTGATGTTGACCTTTCCGTCGAGGTTCGTATCGCCCTTCAGCACAGGCGGCTCGGATACGGGATCGGTAGTTTCCGTAGGCTTCTGCGGCTCCGTATAATTTCCGTTGCTTACGTTGTAAATCGGCTGCTTATAGTAGTTTGTCCTGCCCGACGAGGTAGTCGGCGTGAAGAAATTTGAAGCTCCAAGGTCGATGTTCACCGTCTGAGCGCCTGTTTCTCCCGCGTTAAAGATGATTTTCGTCATATCCTCAGGTACAACTGCCTTGTAAATCTTCGTGCCGTTCTGAGCGGTTTCAACAAGCTCCGCCTTTGCGCCCGGCCACGGAGTAGGAACGTTTTTGTCGTCCCAGGTGTAGAAATATACGTCGTCCCAGTTTAATGTGTTCGCGAAATAATACGCGTTCGACGCTGTCTCTTTATCGGAGAACTGAGTCGACAGCCAGCCTGCTCGGGCTCTTGTCCAGTCCTTCAGGTAGCTGAGCTCGCCGCTGTAATCGCGGGTGTAGGTCGTGTTCAGCCCTGCGTCGAACCGTCCGCAGTACCACATAAAGCCCCACATCACGTAGTTGTTGTAGGAAGCCTGCTTGATAGAGTCGGCGTAATAATCAATGCTTCTGAGCCTGCCGTCGCCCGCGGGAGCGTCGCCGAGGATAATGTCGATTTTCGGGAGGAATTTTTCCGTCCAGCACTGTTTAACGATATCCTCAAAGGTCTTACCGTCGGAGGTCAGACCCGTTACCTTGAACGCCTGACCGAGCGGATTTACTGTATTTTGTCTGTCGTCACTTCTGTATGTGGCTGTGCGTGTAACCCAGCCTGTATAATGGCAGGTCGAGTTTGCGCAGCCTTCGCGCATACAGTCAACGGCGCCGAGGTCTGAGTCGCAGTCCCACAGCGGAGCGGCGTAGAATTTTCCCTCGTCCGCGTTATAGGTAAAGTATGTCGAGGTGTAGCCGCCGTCGCAGTTCTTGCCGAACTCCTGCAGCAGATACTGGCTCGCGAGGCTTTGCAGGTCGCAGATTTGCTCAAGCTGAGTCATATTGCCGCTGTAGAGCGCGTTCTCGAGCGTCTGATACGTGTTTTTGATATAATTGTACTGCTCGGTCATATCAGCGTCGGTGCCGTCGTAGCCCTCCAGATCGGGAGTTTTCAGCACAACGTGATAGCCCTTGTTTGAAACAAAGTTGATGTCGTTTTTGTAGTTCCACACGTCAACCTCAACAAGAAAGTTGAAATTCGAGTTGACGGAGTCCGAGGTGTCCTTGAGCGATACAAGCGAGCTTTTGCCCAGATCCACCTTCTGACAGGCGATATAGCTTCCCCTGTACTCGCCGTTCACGAAGAAATCGACAAAGCTCTGATCGGGAGCGTAGGGCGAGCCTGCCTCGTCCGCGAGGTTGTACATAATCGTATTTCTGAGCAGGGTGGAGTCCTTAGCGTTTGATACAAAGGAGAATTTCTTGCTCTTGGTATGACCGATCGTCATCGAGTCGTTGAACTGGAGGTTAAACGGTTTTTTATCTGTCTGAGTCCAGTTGGTGTTGCCCCTGCCCTTGATTTTCTTGAGGGTGGTGTCCGTAACCGTCGAGCCGCCTGCAATAGCGCAGTCGGAGCCCTTTACCGAGTTTTCCTTATTCGCGATAAGAAAGGAGTAGAGGTCTGTATTCTGCGTAACGCCTTCCACGTCAACGTAGGAGTTGCGTGTATCGTTGACGAATACGGAAGCCTCGCTGTCGCTCTTATATACAGTAAAGCTGTAGTTCTTTGAGTTGACCGAAACATTATAAGCCGTGCCGTTTTTATAAGGTACAAAGGCTGAGGTGTAGGGCTCTATCGTCACTGAGCCGATCGTCGCGGGAGTATCGTAGTTGTTGTAAATCTCAACGCGGCTGTCATCTGCTGTAGACGGCAGGAAGAAGTAGCGCATACCTGTAACGGCGTTGAGCCCCGTGTAATCCTTTCCCCAGCGCTGCCACGCCTGAGAGCTGTTTCCGCCGAGAGTGGCGTGAGCGTACAGCGCTCCCCAGTTCTTGTCCGCGAATTTCGGATAAGCCTCGGGGTTTATCGTCGGCTCCTCACCGTCCGCAAAGGCGGTAAAGGTTACTGAAAAAACAATTAATATCGCGAGTAATATCGATAATATTTTCTTTGATAGGGTGAATGATTTCATATAATCACATCCGATTGTTATAATTACATATATTATATAAAAAACAACGGATAAATTCAATAAAAAAACAAGAAAAAAGCCCGAATGTATCGAGCTTTTCACTATTTAACAAAATATTTACATCATTTTCTTGCGTCTGAGAATGAACATCGTGATTATGCAAATAATTAACGTAGCCAGACAAACAATTCCGAAGCCGTAGACAGTGTTTGCGAACGGAAGCCATTTGAGGTTCATTCCGTAAATACCCGAGATAACCGTCGGTATAGCCATAACGAGAGTGATAGAGGTCAGGTATTTCATTACGTTGTTCAGCCTGTTGTCCATAACCGCTGAGATAAGCTCACGCGTGGAGTCGATAATGTCACGGTAAATAGTTGTCATCTCGATCGCCTGATTGTTCTCGATGATCGTATCCTCGATAAGCTCCTCGTCCTCGGGGAACTCATTATTTCTCATAAGTCGCGTGATTACCATATTATTGGCTCTCAGCGAGGTCGCGAAGTATACGAGTGAAGCCTCGAGCTCATGCAGAGAAATAATATCAGTGTCAACGGTTTCCTTACCCGCGCGTTCTTCGATCTCGGTACGAGCCTTGTCGATGTTGCGAAGGTCGTAAAGGTAGAGCTTTGAAATGCTGTAGAGCAGATGATATACAAAACGCATTTTCTTGGCGGTCGAGAAGTTACGCATCTTAAAGCGCAGGTTCATTCCGAAAACCTCGACTTCCTCGCGGCAGACGGTGATTACAGCGTCCGCGGTGATTATGATACCGAGAGGGATTGTGGTGTAATACTGCTCGTCGTTGCGGATTTCGGTAATCGGAATATCGACGAGGATAAGGGTGTAGTTGTCCTCAATCTCGATACGCGAGCTCTCCTCGTCATCCAGCGCGGCGACAAGATCGCCGAAGTCGATTCCGTAATAGTCAACAATTTGCTGGTTTTCCTCCGCGTCGGGAGTCGTAAGCTTAACCCATACGTTAGGCTGGAGCTCATCTACCTCGTTCAGCACGCCGTTATATGTCTTGAAAATATTCAGCATAATTGTCACCTCTTTCGGAGATTCTTTCAGATAATATTATTCTACACCATTTTTCCGCGATAATCTATAGTCAATTTTGTTAAATATCAAAATGTTAAGGGTTAATTTATGTAAATTACACATATTTCCTATAGCTTTCGTTTTACAAAACGCTTCCCGGACATTGTTCGGAACAGTTCGCGCGGCAATAAATTTTGTGCAATATGTTAAAAATCGGACGCGTAATTTTGAACATAAAGGACATTTTTTGATAATTGTTTGACTTTTATGGCGATTTTCCTTATAATTATAGGGATAAAATATGTTTATTTCAAGGCGGAAACAATTTTCGCTCTGAAAATAAATGGGGGATAAGGTTGAAACGCTTTAACATAAGGAAGGTTATCCTCGCTTTAGCGGATTTGTTTATCATCTGCGTAGGCACACTTGTAACCAACTATATATTCTCCGCGGCTCACACCTCGTACGCTCAGTCGCTCAGGGGAATCGGCTACATTATGATAGCCGACTCGATCCTATGCCTGCTTGTAATGTACGCTACGGGCTCGTATTCAAAGGCGTGGAGAGATTTTTCAATCAAAGACTACCTGCTTTGCGTAGGCGCGATGTTCGTAGGACAGCTGCTCGTAATCATCATCTTCTTCGCGATGGGCAAGACCTTCTCGAAGCTGTTTTTCCTGCTGAACTTCATCATTACCGCGGCGGGAGCGGTGCTGTTCAGATTCGCGTTCCGCACGTCGTATATGACGATTGCCGACTCGGGTAAGTATGTACCCGGTGAGAGAACGCTGATCATCGGCGCCGGTCAGGCGGCAAGAATGATTATCAGCGAGCTTCAGAGCGCCAAATACGATCCTAACAACAAGTGGAGCAAGTATGAAGCCGTCGGACTTGTAGACGACGACAAGGGTAAGATCCACAACAACATCAAGGGAGTCAAGGTGCTCGGCAATACGAGCGATATTCCCGATCTGTGCGAAAGCCTGAAAATCGAGCAGATCATCTTCGCGATACCGTCCTGCCCCGAGAAACGCAGGGCTGAGATACTCGACATCTGCTCAAAAACAAGATGTAAAATCAAGGTTATTCCGTATATCGGCGACCTGCTCTTTGACAATGATAACACCCAGCTTATCAGTCAGGTGAAGGATATCAAGATCGAGGACCTTCTCGGACGAGAGCCCATCACCTTTGATAAGTCGGAAATCAGCGAGTTTATCAGGGACAAGGTGTGTATGGTAACAGGCGGAGGCGGATCGATCGGCTCCGAGCTCGTGCGCCAGATTGCCAAGTATAAGCCCAAGCAGGTTATCGTTGTCGATATCTACGAGAACAACGCTTACGAGATCCAGCAGGAGATCCTGATGGAATACGGCGACAAGCTCGACTACGTGACGCTCATTTCCTCCGTCCGCGACTACTACAAGATGGAGAAAATCTTCGCGAAGTACAAGCCGAATATAGTTTTCCACGCTGCCGCCCACAAGCACGTTCCACTTATGGAAACCGTGCCCGAGGAGGCTGTAAAGAATAATATCATCGGAACCTACAACACCGCTATACTCTCTGAGCAGTACAAGGCTGACAAGTTCGTTATGATTTCCACCGACAAGGCGGTCAATCCCACGAACGTTATGGGATGTACAAAGCGCGTATGCGAGATGATTATTCAGTATATGGCGCAGAACAGTACCCACACCGAGTTCGTCACTACACGCTTCGGCAACGTCCTCGGCTCCAGCGGCTCGGTTATTCCGCTTTTCCGTCATCAGATTGAAAACGGAAAGCCCGTTACCGTAACTCACCCCGACATTATCAGGTACTTTATGACGATTCCCGAGGCGGTATCGCTTGTACTCGAGGCGGGCGCTATGGCTCACGGCGGAGAGATTTTCGTGCTCGATATGGGCGCTCCCGTCAAGATCGTCACACTCGCCGAGAACCTCATTCGTATGTACGGCAAGGTTCCGTATAAGGATGTTGAGATCAAGTTCACGGGACTCCGTCCGGGCGAGAAGCTCTACGAGGAGCTTCTGATGAGCGAGGAAGGGCTTAAACAGACCAAGAACAAAAAGATATTTATCGGCAACCAGATCGAGATCAATCCCGAGATCCTGCTGTCACAGCTCGAGGAGGTTGAGCGTTACGCCAACAACAATGAGAGCGACAAGGTAGTAGAAATGCTCGCTGAGATGGTTCCGACCTTCCACCATAAGAAATAATCAAAGGCTGACCGCGTGGTCAGCCTTTTTCGTATGCGTTATCTTTAAGCGACAGCGTTAATCGGTCACTGTCAAACGGCGTAATGCGTCCCCGACCGCGAAGCCGTCAGCGACTCCCCTGCGGTCGATAACTATGCCGTCCCTGTCGTAGTCGGGGTGGACGATCAGCTCGGTATTGTCGGGAACCTTTCCGTTCATAAAATCCCTCAGCCTGCCGAAATAATCGGTTGTGACAAATCCCGAAGCCCTCAGACGCTTTTTCAGCTCCTCCGCCTTTTTTATTTCATCGGGAGTCACGGCTCCCAGATTATAGCTTATCCTCAGCCTTTTTATACCCTTTTCGCCGCATACTCTCTCCGCGATGGGCGTAAAATCGGGAAAAGTGTGGATATAATGGTGAGAATCAGCGTGAGTTATATTCACTCCCGCCTCAGAGAGCCTGTCAGCCTGAGCCGAGAGCTCCTTGTAAACAGCCTCGCGCTCAGCGTCAGTCAGCATCTTACTGGCGGAAAACCCCTTGTTGAATCGACCTTCGCTCACAAAATCTCGGAAAGCCTTAATGTCATCTGTCAGCGGCTTGCCCTCGGTGATGTTGAAATGCAGCCCGATTCTGTCGAAGAACCCTTTTTCCCGCGCGAGCTTCAAGCCCTTGTCGAAAAAATCTCCGTTCGCGACCATGGTTGTGTGGGTGATGAGCCCCTTTTCAAACGCCTCGGCAATAGCCCTTGAACAGCGCTCGTTCATACCGAAATCGTCCGCGTTTATAATAACCATTCTCTCACCGCCTTTTTTCTACCCGAATTTTAGCAAATATGCCGAGAGTTGTCAACGCCGCGAGGGTATAATTTCCTTGACTTTTCCCACTGTTTATGGTAAAATTTCTATGTTTTACGGAGTAAACGCGACGTTGTTTTCGGAGTGTCGAAAAAACGGCAATTACGCATAGTTTTTACTGTGTAAAATATACATAAAATAGGCTCCCTGAAAGGAGTAAACGGAGACTATTAGCGCCAGGACCGTACAGGTTGACGAGGGTTGGCAGTTATCGAAAGACTCGGCGGATGCTGCCACGGCAATAAATTCGCGGAAAATCCGCGTAAAAGCGTGCCGTCAGAGAGGATTTAAAAAGCAGAATCAAAACTGTAACAGAGGTTCTCTCAACGTTAAATCAAAATAAAGAAATGGATGGGCAATTCGCCTATGGATTACAAGGAGAATTATTATGAGAGTAGTTATTCAGGACAATTATGATAAAATGTGCAAGTGGGCGGCTAACTATATCGCCGACAAAATAAAGAATCACAAAGAGGACCGTCCCTTCGTACTCGGACTTCCCACAGGTTCATCACCTATCGGCGTTTACAAGGAGCTCTACACAATGAACCAGAACGGCGAGCTTTCCTTCGCTAACGTTGTAACCTTCAATATGGACGAGTATCTCGGACTTCCTCACGAGCACGACCAGAGCTACTGGTACTTTATGCACGACAATTTCTTCGATCACCTTGTGGATATGAAGAAAGAGAACATCAATATCTTAAACGGTATGACTGATGATCCCGAGGGCGAATGTCAGAGATACGAGGAGAAAATCGCGTCCTACGGCGGAATCGACCTCTTTATGGGCGGTATCGGCGTTGACGGACACATCGCGTTCAACGAGCCTTTCACAAGCCTCGCTTCACGTACAGGCGTTAGAAATCTTACCACAGACACAAGAATCGTAAACTCGCGTTTCTTCGGAAACGATCCCGAGGCTGTACCCGCTCAGGCGCTTTCTGTAGGCGTCGGCACGGTTACGGACTCCAAGGAAGTGTTAATTCTTATCAACGGCCACAACAAGGCTAAGGCTTTAGCTGAAACGGTTGAGGGCTCTGTAAGCCACAAGTGGACCTGCTCCGCTTTACAGATGCACAACGGCGCTATCATCGCCTGTGACGAGGCGGCTTGCGACGAGCTTACCGTAGGCGCTTACAAATACTTCCTTGATATTGAGAAAAAGGAGCGACTTTAATGTATACAATAAAAGATCTCTACGATCTTGACCACACACTCGCAAAGGACTACCTCTCTCAGTTTACATACCCCTGGGAGGCTTTAAAGGGAATCAAGGACTTTATTCTTGAGTTAGGTCCGACTCTCGGCGACGATTACGAGCAGAAAGAGGAAGGCGTATGGATTCACAAAACCGCCAAGGTTTTCCCGTCCGCTTATCTCGGTTCTCCCTGTATTATCGGCCCGAACAC